>CAITFQ010000045.1 GCA_903891735.1 Candidatus Uhrbacteria bacterium
ATCTTATAAACTCCACGTATGAAAAATAAAATTAAACCTATTCACCCTGGTGAAGTACTCAACGAAGAGTTTCTCAAACCATTGGCACTAACGCAATATCGAATAGCTAAGGATATTAGGGTACCAGCTCGCCGTATCAACGAGATCGTGCACGGCAATCGCGCAATTTCTGCAGATACGGCACTGCGTTTTGCGGCTTACTTCAAAACTTCACCAGCTTTTTGGACTAACCTGCAGTCCCGTCACGATCTGTTGGTCGAGCAAGCTGCCTCGGGTGACCGCATTATTCGCGAAGTTCAGCCTCATCAGCTTGTTTCAGCTTAAAACGGAAAACCGGAGTCGGCGCAGGGTTGCGCACGATCTCCGGTTGAGACCCGGCCACTTCAGGGGAAGTGCAGAGGGTCAGGGGGTGGGGTTGAGCACTGCGACACGAAATTCCCCACCCGCATATTCGTAGTTGATGTGGTCGTAGTAATTCTCAATACACACTCGACCCTCATACCAGTAAAGCATCACGACTGCGTAGTGGTTCTCTGCATCGAGATACCGTTCGAGGAAGACCGTGACCCCCGTCTTCCAGTACTTTGGAAAATGAGCAACATTCTCGGGCTTGGCGTACCATTCAGCACAGTGCGCCCCAATGAATGAAGTGTTACGAAAGTCAGGGTGCTCACTGATATTGTGAAGACGAAGGTAGATATGAGAGAGGTGGGGTGCCATCTTCCACGTAACCTGCGGGATGTAGAGTACATCCTTGTAGGCGCCGTGCACATGGAGCATGCCTTTATAGAGGTTGGCATTTTGGTCAGCGTGGTTGTAGGTCCAGCCCTGGAAAAACATGGGCGGAGTTCCGGAACAGTCGATGATGATGGGGGAAGCGGTCATGGGAGGCTCCTTGCCAGCAATTAAGCTGGACTTTGGGGGTTTTGAGGGGTTGGGAGGCGCGTTGGGATAGAACCAACGACAGGTTAGTATAGCATAAAATGAGGCTAAAGTCAAGCTTTTTTGGGATATTTTGGCTAATATTGGCCAAGTTATTGGTTAGCGTATTGACCGAGAATAGTAATTGGGCTACTGTTGGCCTACTTAATAAATGTCGTGCTTTGCGGTGGCGGGCTTGAGCGCCTGGGTAACTACGAGGCTCGAGCGAACAATTCAGCTATGCTCAGCGCTAAACAGAAGGAGAATTTGATTAAAAAGTACGGTACCCATGCCAAAGACACTGGTTCGCCACAGGTGCAGATTGCGCTTTTGACCAAGGAAATTGAGGAATTGACCAAGCACTTGAAGGATCACCGCAAGGACTTCAGTTCGCGCCGTGGTTTGATCAAGAAGGTGGCAGAACGCCGCCGCTTGATGAAGTACTTGGAGCGTGAAGATGAGAAGGCTTACTTGGAGCTTGTAGCCGATCTTGGCTTGAAAGCTCAGCAGATCAAGTCAGTTAAATAGTTTCGACGGCGCCTCGCTTTATAGCGGGGTGCTGTTGTATAATATAGATAGATTTTTAAAATCATTTTTTCATTAAGTTTTTCTTTTATGTTAGATACTTCACAGCGGAGAGTCGGCGTGTTCATAGATATTCAGAACATGTATTACAGTGCTAGGAATTTGTACGGGAACAAGGTCAACTTTGCTAACATTGTGACGGGGACGACGGGGAACCAGAAGTTGATTCGGGCGATTGCTTATTGTGTGAGCACGAAGACGGGAGATGAAACGCCATTCCTCGAGGCGTTGCATGGAGCGGGGATTGAAGTGATGACTAAGGAGTTGCTCGAGTATGATTCTGGGCATAAGAAAGGCGACTGGGACGTGGGGATTACGATTGATATTATTCGCATGCTCGACATGCTGGACGTCGTGGTGCTGGTCAGTGGCGACGGGGACTACGTGCCGGTTGGCGAGTATGTGAAGGGTCATGGCCGTATTTTTCATGTGGCTTCTTTCCGCGAGTCAACGTCGACTAGATTGGTGGAATGCGCGGATGTGTATACGAACTTGAGTGATGATACGGCGACGTTCTTGCTGCCAGGGGCGGGCAAGCCAAGGCCGACCAAGCCAGGGACGGGGAGTATTGACCCGACGAGTACGGAAGATGAGCCGAGTTTGGTGGTTGATAAGAATGTGGTTAATGACGCCGAACGGAAGCCACGAAGGTTTGCTAGAAAGAACTAGGATGGTTGACGTGGGGTTATCGAGTATGCCAGGATTGCTTCGCTGCGCTCGCAATGACGAGGCTACAGATGCAATGATGGCTGATATTCGATGATCCTCGTCACTTATTCATAAACGCTTGGTTTGTCAGCTCGACGTTAGGAGGCATCGAATGCGATGTCCGCTATGGTCGGTCTGGTGCAAACGAGCATCAATGTTATGGCAACGAACAAATTTAGCATGGAGTACGGGGGGAAGGCGTTGACGATTGAGACGGGTAAGTTAGCGATGGCCGCAAACGGAAGCTGCGTGGTGCAGTACGGTAATACTGTCGTCCTGGCGACAGCAGTGTTGGCGAAGGATAAGCGCCCAGGTTTGGGCTTTTTCCCATTGATGGTGGAGTTTGAAGAGAAGTTGTACGCGGCAGGACGCATTAAGGGCTCACGTTTCATTAAGCGCGAAGGCCGGCCGACCGATGAAGCGGTGTTGAATGCACGGTTTATTGATCGCGCGATCCGCCCCTTGTTTGATAAGCGGATTGAGCACGATGTGCAGGTGATTGTCAGTGTGTTGGCGTTTGATGGCGAGAACGACGCGGATATTCCGGGCTTGATTGCTGCTAGCTGTGCCTTGCACATGAGCGATATTCCGTGGAATGGTCCGATTGCGGCGGCGCGCGTCAACGAAGCTAACGGTGAGTTGATTTTGAACGGAACTTACGAGCAGCGTGGCGTTAGTCAGTTTGATATTGATGTAGCAGGAACGCCAGAGAAGATTGTGATGGTGGAAGCTGGTGCTAATCAAGTTGATGAGGCGATGGTACTGAAGGCGTTTGAGTTCGGTGGGCAGGCGCTTGGCCCAGTGATTAAGTTGATCGAAGAAGTACGCGCCAAAGTCGGCAAAGAAAAGAAAGATTTGTTTACGCCAAAGACGGAAGCTGAAAAGTTGGGCCATGAGAAGCGCGAGGCGGTGAAGATTAAGGCCTTGGCGTTCCTTGAACCAGTAATCGATGAACTATTTTTTGGCGCACCGAAAGCTAGTAAGGTGGAACGAGCGATGGCGCGCGATGAAGTGAAGCACAGATTAACCGAATACCTGACCAGCGAAGGCGTGGAGAGTGCCGAAATTGGTTATGCGAACAGTTTGATTTACGGCGCGGTGGAGGATGTGGTGACGAAGAAGATACTCGACGAGGGCAAGCGGGTTGATGGCCGTGGGCTGTACGATATTCGCGCCTTGTCGAGTGAAGTTGCCGTGTTGCCGTGCGTGCATGGTAGCGCTTTGTTTATGCGCGGTGAGACGCAAGTGTTAAGTGTGTGTACGCTCGGCGCGCCAGGCGATAAGCAGACGCTTGATGGCATGGAATTGACCGGTGAAAAGCGGTTCATGCATCACTACAACTTCCCTCCATTCAGCGTTGGTGAAGCGAAACCGCTGCGTGGTGCAGGACGTCGCGAGATTGGGCATGGCGCGTTGGCGGAAAAGGCGCTGAACTTCATGATTCCGGAGAAAGAGATTTTCCCTTACTCCATTCGCGTGGTGTCTGAAGTGCTCGGCAGCAATGGCAGCAGCTCAATGGGATCCACTTGTGGTACGACGCTGGCTCTCATGGACGCTGGTGTGCCGATTGTAGCGCCAGTGGCCGGTATTGCTATGGGTTTGGCGTCGGATGGGAAACGATCGGTCGTGATTACTGACTTGCAGGACCTGGAAGACGGCGAGGGTGGGATGGACTTTAAGATTACTGGGACGAGTAAAGGAATTACGGCGATTCAGATGGATACCAAGACCGAGGGTTTAACCCGCGAGATCATGGTGGAAGCAGTGACCCGGGCGAAGACGGCCCGTTTGCAAGTGCTTGACGTGATGTTGGCGGCGTTGCCAGCCCCACGTAAGGAATTGTCGCCGAATGCGCCTCGTATCTTGCAGTTGAAGATTAACCCAGAGAAGATTCGCGAGGTGATTGGTCCAGGCGGCAAGATGATCAACGAGATTATTGCCAAAACCGGCGTCAGCGCGATCGACATTGAACAGGACGGTTTGGTGATGATTACGGCACTTGATGGGCCTTCTGGTGAAGCCGCGCTCAAGTGGGTGACGGATTTGACCCGCGAGGTACAGGTTGGCGAGATCTTTGAGGGTGAAGTAGTGCGGTTGATGGAGTTCGGGGCGTTTGTGCAGATTTTGCCAGGCAAAGATGGCTTGGTACACATTAGCGAGATGGCGCCGTGGCGCGTGAACTTGGTGACGGATATTGTGAAAGTCGGCGATAAGGTGCACGTTAAGGTGATTGAGATTGATGATAAGGGCCGCACGAACTTGAGCATGAAGCAGGCCGAGGGCAACGTCTACCCAGAACGACCAGTTGGGGCGCCTGATTCGGTCAGTGGAGGCGCTCGTCCAAGTCGTCCACCGATGAAACCACGTCGTTAATCAACGAAGCCTGTGCCTGGCACACTCAACATTCCTTTGGAGGGACAAATAACAACCCGGCGTGATTACGCGCGGGTTGTTGCCCTTTATAGTAGTTTGGGGCTGGGTTTGTTACTGGCGATTGTGGCTTGGCGATTGCAGTATGTGGTGTCGCCGACGTTGCGCTATCAGCCGAAAGAGACGGTGATGAGTGTGCATTTATTGGTGACGCCGAAGAATAAACGAGTAGTTGGTGAACATCTTGCGGAGTTCGATGTGCTGCCGGGCTCGCCGCTAACGCTGGAGGAGGTGATGAACGAGGCAAAACGAGAGGTGACGATTGATGTCGGAATCGATGGCGCTGTAAGCTATGTTATCGATAATACGATAAACGATGAGGTGGCCAAGAGTTTGGCAAGTTTTGGCTATGAGGCAAGTAGGCATGGGGGGACGACGGTGGTAGCTAAGACGGGTAGTGAGATCGCCGATACTGGTAGGCACTTAACGATAAGGGCGCTGTGGCCATGGTTTCAAGGTGACGTTGTGAGTTATGGCGCTAATGCTAGCCGAGTTAATCTGTATTTAAATGATAAGGGTTTGAGCATTCGCGGGACTGATGTGGCGGCGGATGATGCGCTGTTGCCGACGATTGCCGAAGGAACGACCGTGCTGGCAAATGTGACTGTGGCGGCTAACTCGCTGCAATTGCCGGCGATGATGGCGGATTTACTGCCGATTCCAGCGGATAGTAAGGCGCTCCAGATGCTGCTCGAGAATGGCGGGTCGATCATGTTGGTAAAGGACGAAGCGGGCGTCGGCTATTACTTGAGCTTTGATCCGGGTGAGATGACCGTCGACGAGGCGGCAGCCTTGGGCAAAGACATGATGAATCGGGCTAGTTTGTCTACGCAGGAGTGGACAACGCCAGATGGGAGTAGTTATGAGGAGTTGCGAAGTCAGTCGCTCGACATAAAGACGGATATTAGGGCTGAAGAGACTTATACTTTCATTACTTTGACGAATAAAGCGGGGGATACACTACGAATTGCCAAGACGCCGAACCTCTTAACGGTGGCGAATCGCGAGATTTCCTTAGATAATGGCGTGAAGCCAGCGTCGACCTGCTTGGCCGATGCGCATACTTGGTTCACGACGTCACTGATTACCGAGGCGTTGCCGGCGACGCTCCTGAACAACAATCGGGCAGCGGCTTTGTTCCTACAAAACTTTAAAGAGGTGGCGATTAACAATGGAGAGACCAGGTTTTGTTGGTAAATAATGATGGCTGTGGATAAACTGTGTGAATATTGTGTGGTTATCCACATGGGTGTTTACAATCGGTGTTCAGAGATTTATAATAGGAGCGTGAACTGATTTCACTCGTTCCTTCAACAACTCCTCTCGTTCCGTGTGAAGCATTGCACGGCAGACAACGGGGAAGTTCTCCGAAATCGAAGTTTCGGGGAAAACCCTACTACTTTACTCTCATACCTTGGGCAGACTGCGCTGCGTTACAGTACGCGTCCGGCAAGCCAGGTAACCCTATCAGGGTAGAGTAGAATGTCATCGCGATTATATGTTGACGCCGACCTGCGGCTGCGTTGCCCGATTATGTCCTAGAGATATGATCTGGAAACCCAGCCTCAGCCAGGTGTCCAATAAACGCCTCGTCTGAGGGAAAAAAGTTAACCTGTTGAGCCAGGACATCATTATAGATTTATTTCTATCTTTCCTTAGGCCTCGTGCCTCAACTCGTTCCAACTTTCTTCCCTCTCTTTTTTTTGCTTAAAACTTCCGTCAGCCCTAGACTCGGGTAGTCCCGCTCCTCGCTCAAGGCCTCAGCCCAGAAACACCATACAAAGTGGCTTGACTAAAAGATGCCAATGTATCAAGCCAAGCGTTTCTCGGGTCGGCCATCGCTGCGGGGCAGGACATACCGCTCGTCTCTGCTGACTACAGAGCTCTAATGACCTACAACCTGAATGGCTCTGGCAATTTTTCCAGGTTTTGATATAGTGGGCAGCACTTAAGAGAACCACTGATTTTTCTAGTATGGATAAGACGCTTTTGGCTCAGTTGACGGCTGCTTTGAATGAAGAGCAAGTTAAACTGCAAGCAGAGATTAATAAGATTTCGCATAAAGGAGTTGATGGTGAAGTGGCCATTGATTTTCCGTCGCATGGTGAGAGCGAGGACGAGAATGCCGCTGAAGTGGCCGAGTTTAGTGATAACTTGAGTTTGGAGAGTGAACTTGAGGACGGACTCAAGGATATTCGCTCGGCTTTGAAGGCGATTGAGAATGGTACTTACGGCAAGTGCAAGTACTGTCAGAACACGATTGATGTGCAGCGCTTGTTGGCCAGGCCGACGTCGACGTCGTGTATTGCGTGTAAGAAGACGCTGACGCAGGAGGTTTAAAAGATAATTATGACAAAAGTACTTCGTCGACGCATTGTGATCAGTGTGATAGGCGGGGTGCTTTTAGCTTGGGGATCGATTTTTATTCACCAGACTAAGCCCATGGTGCCGCAGTTAGCAGCTGGGTATCCGGTGCCGTATCTGTACGATGCCCAGGGAGTGAGTGTTGAGAACAGCTTGGGAGTAGAGGATTATTTTTATGGCTGGTCGTTCTTGTTTGATGTGATGGTGTGGGCAGCGATGGTCAGCGCAGTAGTTGAGATTGTTGAGAATAAAATAAGAGCCCATTAAGGACGGGACCTTAAAGGGCTTGCTTACCGTTGGTGATGACGGGATAATAGCAAGACGTACGCTCGTCGTCAATAAATATGCCTAAACAAGAAAATTATAATGAACCGATAGAGAAAATTGGCTTTGATTTTGATTGGGATGAAAGCAAAGTTTGGGCGCTCGAGGAGCCAGTGACGACGATGCCACTAGCGGAGTTGGCTTGGCATTTGGATTATCCATTCTTTTGGGAGAAGGGTGGTAAGTATAATTTGAAGCCGAGAGAGGTGATGACGCAGCCTGAGGCTCATGTCGAAGAAGCTGAGAGGGTGATGAAGACTGACACGTCGTTCCCGCTTGATGTGATGGAGAATAAAGGACGGTGGTTACTGCTTGATGGCCTGCATCGCTTAACAAAGTTAGCGATGAGTAGTGCTACAGAGGTGCAGGTGAGAATTATTCCCCGATCGAGGATTGCGGAGATTACGAAGGAGTAAAAAGTGCAAAGGACGACTCTAAGAATCGTCCTGATCAATGTTTGCAGGGCTGGGACGACTCTGAGTGTCGTCCTGGGGTTTATCCACATTATGAAAAAGTCGATATTGATTGTTGCCAGCGCGATGGCCATCGAAGTGGTCGATGTGGTCTTAAAGTTGGTGGCGATTAATAGCTTTCAACCTGATACAGAAGTTATAAGTTGGCCGGTGGCGTTAGCGCTGCATAAGAATCCGGGGATTACGGGCGATACGATGATACCGTTGGTTATTGTGATACCGATTACGCTCTTGGTGATTATCGTTTTAGCCAAGTGGGCGTGGGAGAAGAGAAAAGAGAGAGTGATGGCAGCGGCCGGGGCGGGGGTTGTGGTGATTGGCGCGCTGGGAAATTTAGTTGATAGGGTGATGCATGGGTTTACCACGGATTATTTGATATTCTTCAGGCTGTCGGCGATTAATTTGTCAGATATCCTCATAGTGACTGGCGCAATTATTTTATTGTGTTGTAATAGGAGTACTCCCCAGTCGACGAAATAGGAAACTTCCCCAGTTGAGACTAGTTTCAACTGAGAAAGTTTCCATCTTAATTCTCTCCCCAACAACATATTTTTTATGGGGTCTGCTTGTAGTTATGCGTCAGCGTTAACCGGGTTAAAGGCGGAGACGGTGAGAGTAGAGGCGGATATCGCGTCGGGACTGCCGAAGTTCCTGATTGTGGGGTTGCCGGACACAGCGGTGAATGAGTCGCGGGAGAGAGTTAGATCAGCGATCAAGAATAGTGGCCTAAAGTTTCCACGGACGCATATTATAATTAATTTGGCGCCGGCGGATGTGAAGAAGCAGGGGCCAGCTTATGATTTGGCGATTGCGGTAGCGGTGCTCTCGGCGCACGGGCACTTTGAGGAGCCAGTTAAGTTGGCCGATTATGTGTTCTTGGGTGAGTTGGCACTCGATGGGAGAGTAAGGCCAGTGCGTGGGGCGTTGCTGACGGCGATGATGGCTAAGGAACAAGGGTTCAAGGGGATTGTGGTGTCGCCCGAGAATGCGAATGAGGCGGCGCTAGTGAAGGGTTTGACGGTTTATGTGGTAGAGACTTTGGAAGAGTGCTTGGACGGGTTGGCGGATGGTTCGATGACGAAGTATAAAGCGCCGAAGATGACGGCCGCCGATACGACACAGGGGGACGACATGATGAATATTCGTGGGCAAACGCAAGTGAAGCGAGCGATGGAAATTGCGGCGGCGGGCGGGCATAACATTTTACTGGCGGGGACGCCGGGCAGTGGTAAGACAATGTTGGCCAGGGCACTGCCGTCAATTTTGCCGACGTTGACGTTCGCCGAGGCGCTGCAGATAACGATGATCCATTCGGTGGCGGGGACGCTCGAGGGGACAAGGGCGCTGGTGGCGGAACGGCCGTTCAGAAGCCCACATCACACCAGTTCGGGAACGGCGTTGGTGGGTGGTGGGGCGTGGCCGAAGCCGGGTGAGGTGTCACTGGCGCATCGCGGGGTGTTGTTTTTGGATGAGTTCCCAGAGTTTTCTAGAGTCGTTCTTGAGAACTTACGGCAGCCGCTGGAAGATGGGATGGTGACGATCTCGCGGGCGGCGGGAACGCTGGAGTTTCCGGCGCGCTTCATGTTGGTGGCGGCGATGAATCCGTGTCCGTGCGGATTTTTGAATGATCCGGGCCGGGAGTGTACGTGTAATCCCAATCAAATATTAAAGTATCAGCAAAAGATTTCGGGGCCGCTGCTTGATAGAATTGATATGTGTTGTGAGGTGCCGCGAGTCGACTTTGCCAAGTTGACGAGTGGTGAGGATGAGGAAACGTCAGCGAGCATGAGGGAAAGAGTGCAGCGGGCACGGGATGTGCAGACAGAACGGTATGAGGGCAGCCGAATTCATACGAATGCCGAGCTGCGATCGCAGTTGTTGCGGCAACATTGTTTGCTCGACGAAGAGAGTAATAATTTGATGAAGCATGCGGTTGATAAGTTGGCGATGAGTGCGCGGGGCTATACGCGGGTGCTGCGCGTGGCGCGGACGATTGCCGATCTAGCGGGCGTCAAAACAATAACTGCAGGCCAGATTGCTGAGGCGCTGCAGTATCGTCCAAAGGTAAGTAGCCGAGGTTAGCTAGCGGATGTATTCGAGCGGGTTGCGGAAGTCGCGGCGACCGTTCGGACCGATGACTTCGAAGTGGAGGTGAGTGCCGGTGGAGCTGCCAGTTGAACCACAGCGACCGATGGGCTGGCCGGCGGTCACGACGTCACCAGTTTTAACGTAGAGAGCGTAGTGGTGGCCGTAGCGCGTCATGAGGCCGTTCGGGTGTTGGATTTCGACGGTATTGCCGTAACCATTGCGCCAACCGGCGTAGGAAACGACACCGGCAGCGGCGGCGTAGTTGTCGTTGGTGGAAGAACCGTTAGCATGGCCGTTACAGTCAATGTCGACCCCGGTGTGGTTCCAGCTGAGGCCACGAACAATGTAGGTGCCGTCGGTTGGCCAGAGCATTTTGGCGCCGGCGTTATGGGCAGTGGTGGCGGTGGTGGTCTTGGGCACTGGTACAGCATTCAAGGCACGGCCGGCAGTACCGGTAACTGGCTTGGGAGCAATGGCGACAATGGTTGGCAGCAGACTGCCACCAGGGATAATAATCTGTTGACCAACGGTGAGAGTGCCTGAAGAATCGAGCTTGTTGTAGGCGATGATCTTAGCTTGGTCGACGGAGTATACTTTGGCAATATGGGCCAGAGTGTCGCCCTTTTTGACGGTGGTGGCGACGCCAGAAGTAGGCAAAATGGTTAGCGTCTGCCCGGGCTTAACCAAGGAACGCAAAGTGAGGTTATTGGCCCAGAGGAGAGTATTGAGACTGATGCCAAAGTGTTGGGCGATGGTTGAAAGCGTGTCGCCCTGACCAACGACGTAGCTTTCTGTGGCTTCGCGAGCAGCCACACTGGCGCTACCAGAAGACATGGCCAACGAGGATAAGGAGCTGCCGCCAATAACAACGCTGGCGGTGTCTTGGCTGTTGTCGGCTAAGGAAATAGTGTCGAGGCTGGGAGTAAGAGTGCCAGCAGCGAGGTATTTAACTGGGGCTAGAGATTTGGTGTGGCTGGAATTGGCGTACTCATCGGTCAGTTGTTCGGAGTGGTGCGTAACGAGGGCGTACATGAGGCTGCGTTCGCCGTAGGTTTCGGCCCTAACGGTACCGAGCTGGAAGTTGACGACGCCAGCCACCACAGCAATCACCACCGCGACAACGTGCAGCATGTGCCGGTTGGCGACTATGTACATGAACTTGTTTTTGGCCGGGCGGTACCAATGTTCTAAACGACGGCGGAGCAAGTAAAGACCGTGATAAAGCGGGACAAAGAGGTGAGGTATGGCGAAACGGCCAATAAAGGCAAAGGGCTTAACCAGAAAGCGACCAACGGTTAAAAAGGTCGACTTGGCCCGCACGAGAAGGCGGACGACGACTAACCCCAGGCGAACGAAAATGTTTTTGAAGGTAGGAATACAAGCTTTAGGATAGCGCATTTGGGCGATTGGGTCAAAGCCTGGTCTTCATCTTTAGAAAATTATTTGGCTAATGGTAGCAAAAGAATTGACAGTATTTGTCAAGTTACCTATACTCTGGCGACTTAGTTTAAGCTGCAATTTTATTATGTCCTACGTTGTTGAACAGTTGCCCGATCAAAAAGCAAAAATTACCGTCACCATTCCGGCGGATGAGGTGACTGAGGCCTGTCAGGTGGCAGCTGCCCACATGGCCGAGGAAGTGACGATCCCAGGCTACCGCCCGGGCAAGGCACCATACGAAGCGATTAAGCAAAAAGTTGGCGAGATGGCGATTTTGGAGCACGCAACCGAAGATTTGGTGCGTCAGAGTTTTGTGGCGGCGATGGTGGAGGCGGACTTGGACGTGGTTGGTCAGCCGTTTTTTGCTATGGAAAAGTTGGCTCCGGGGAATGACTTCGTCTACAGCGCCGAGATTGCCTTGATGCCGCAGATTACGAAGTTAGCGGATTGGACTAAGCTCAAGGTTGAGAAGAAGGACACCGAGCCTAGTAAGGAGTTGTTGGAGCAGGCTAAGGCTGACATTGTGCGGATGCAGACCAAGGAGGTGAAAGCTGAGGCTGGTCGGGCTTTAGCGATGGGTGATAAGGCGGTCGTCAATTTGACCATGAAGAAGGATGGCGTCGTGTTGGAAGGCGGCGAGAGCAAGAACCATGGCGTGTTCACCAACGAGACTTATTACGTGCCAGGGTTTGTGGATGAAATTCTCGGCCTTAAAGAAGGCGACGAGAAGACGTTCACGCTGAATTTCCCAGATGAACATTATCAGAAGCATTTGGCGGGTAAGCCGGTCGACTTTACGATTAGACTGAACGAGATTTTCTTGTTGCAGCCACCGATGTTTGACGATGCGTTTGCGGTGACGGTCGGCCTTAAGAGTGCCAGCGAGATGGAGGAGAAACTGATGGAGAATTTGCGGGTGGAGAACCAAGTAGAGGAGGCCCGCCGCTTAGATAAAGCAGTTCTCGATTTGGTGGCCGAGAAGTCCACGTTTGATGTGATTCCTGATTTGTTGGTCAACCAAGAAATTGAGAAGATGACCCATGAATTGGAACACCAGGTGACGAGCCAAGGGATGGACTTTGCGCAGTATTTGAAGTCGATTAATAAGTCTTTGGTTGACCTGAAGATTGATTTTACACCGGCGGCATTGCAACGGATTAAGGTGGGAATTATTTTGAAGAAGATTAGCGCTGAGGAGAAAGTGACGGTTGATCAGAGCGTGCTCGATGCTGAACTCGATAAGGTGGCCGAGCAGTACAAGGATGATGCTGAAGCTGCCAAGCAGATTTATGAGCCACAGTATCGGGATTATATTGAACGGCAGATGGTGAATCGGAAGACGATCGATTTGTTGAAGGAAAAGATGGTGAAGTAAGGGTGAGTCAAACAATCACGTCCCGGACGCGTGCTGGCGTCCGGGACGTGATTTTGTTTACTGCTTGCGACAAACCAATAACACCGTATTCCAGTGACTAAAAGCTAGTTCGACTTTGAAGCCAACGTCGATCAACCACTGTTGCTGGTCTTCGACGGTGTCGAGTTGGTTGAGAAAAAGATGATGATGTGCCCAGTCGGTGAGGGTTTGTTCGTCCGTGGCGTGCTCGACCAGGTGGTGATAGTGATGGGCGGTGTTGAGGGCCGAGAGATGAAGATTGCTGCTCGTCATGAGGTCGCCGAGGATGAAGAGGCCGCCCGGCTTGAGGAGATGATAGGCTTTGGCGAAGAGCGCGCGCTTGCCGGCAGCGTCTTGGTGATGCAAGCCGATGACTGAGGAAATTAGATTGTACTTTTTGGGTAAGTCGAGATTGGCGTAATCGCCCAAGATGTAATCGATACCGATAGTGCCGAGACGCTGCTGGGCGAGCTCTAACATGTTGGCCGAGAAATCGATGACGTCAAAGTGAGACCGGGGTAAGTAGTCTTGGATCAGCTTGGTAGTTAAGCCAGTGCCGACGCCGAGGTCGAGGATGTTATAGTCGATGAGGGGACTGAAGTGAGCTTTAATGGTGGCGAGAATGTGCTCGTGGAGTTCGCGGTGAAAAGGAATAGCGGCTACGATGTCGCGATCGTATTTGGACGACGAATAACGATGGTAGTTTAAATCGCTAGCGCTGACGTTGGTCATAGAATATTAGTTGGACCGAATCCAAAGCGTCATTTATTAACGGCTTGGAAAGGGGCGCGAGGGGAGTGCGGTGCGGCACTCGACCCTCACGCAGTGGCTCATTCGTTTGCCATGAGCTCGATGAGAAAGTTCTCCTGAGTAGCATCCATCTGCCTGCTCCCAATGCTGAGTTCAGCCATGACGCAAACGAATTTGATCATGGAAGAAATCATTGAGACGCCCTGGAAGGCGAATTCGCTGTCACGCTTGGCGTGCTCGTCGACGAAGTACAGGTGACCATGCTCCGCTGACTCAAGCATGAGGGTGTAGGTACCTGGGTAGGCGAGCAACGATGTGATGCGGATGCAATCGCCGGCAACCAGTTTATAGCTCTGACCTGATTCTGTGGAGATTTTCATGTTGACTCCTGGCCGAAGTGATCGGCGGTGGGTGGACCGGTTCTGAAACGTCGAGAGATTCGACGCCTCAGAAGGGGGCGCGAGGGGAGTGGAGTGAACACTCGACCCTCACGCAAGCTGCTCGTTAGAGTGGGAAAGCTACAGCGGCGTCTGTCACTCGGCTGTAGTCGCCCGAACAACCGCTGTCGAGTCTTCGGTTGCTCAATTCCCACTTGCCGCTTTTCCGTCGATACAAACATGAAAATGATTTACCAGGAATGCCACAGCCTGGACGATCTTTTCCATTGAACATCGTCTCCGTCGCCAGCAAGCAGTTGATGTGCTTTGGCACATTGGCCAGGTAGCCCTGGTTCTGCTCGAGGAAGACCAGGATGTTGGCATTGCCCGGCTTGAGCCCAGCCCGCCAAATCTTGTCGGACAGCTCAGTGTTCTTGATGGCGAGGCCGTTCCTCATCTCCTTCGTCTGAAAGAAGACGATGGTGCTGGGGTCGACATAGCCGCAAGGATTCTGCACCGTCTTGCCTTCCATAGCCCAGTCGGGTTCGGTGGGCGGCGCGTCGCCGTTGATGACGATGCCAGAGGTCACGACCGTAGCTGGGTACAGAATGGTTCCTCCAGCGTCGAGGAAAGCGTTGCGGGCGATGGCGTTGAAGGCACCGTTCGTGATGAAGGACTGCAGTTCGATGGTGATTTTCATGGTGAACTCCTGGGGTGGGTGGTGGTGCCGAGTGTGAGCAGAAGCGCTCTCACTCGACAAAGTACTATACCATATTTTAGTGTTAATTTCAATAACTGTATGTGGTGGTTAGGTGTGTATAAGTCCTATTTACAGCACTATACTTGAGTAATATACTGTTACTATATATAACAACTATGGCTATTGCTTATACGGAAACGCTCCGAAACGTCGGGCTCAGTCAGACTGAGGCGGATTTATATGTGGCTTGTACGGCTTTGGGGGAGGCGCCGGCGAGTGTGATCGCTAAGAAAACGGGGATGAACCGCTCAACTACTTACGTTGGCCTGAAAGCCATGGAAAAGCGGGGGTTGGTGGGGTCGACGGAAACCAATGGCACGCAATTGTTCTATGCTAAAGAGCCGGATTTGTTATTGAAACAAGCAGAAAGAAGCGTCGAGGATCTGCGGAAGACGTTGCCGGATTTGCGGGCGTTGTCGGGCCGGGTGTCGTCCAAGCAACCGCGAGTGCAGTATTACCCGGGAATTGAGGGGGTGAAGACGGTGCTCGAGGATACGCTGACGGCGAAAGAAACTATTTTGACGTTTGGTGATGCAGATTTGGTGGTGGCCAATCTGAAAGATTATTACAGCGACTATATTGCCAGGCGAACGGCGGCGGGGATTAGAACGCAAGCGGTGTTGAATGAGGGTAATGTGGGCCAAAAGTTTTTTGCGGCCAGCCGCGAAGAGCTGCGTGAGGTGAGGTTGGTGCCGAAGAGCTATGCGATGCCGAATGAGATCAAGATTTATGATGGGAAAGTGGCGATTATGTCGCATAAGTCGCCGTACGGCGGGATTTTGATTCATGACCAGGCGATGTACGAAACGCAGCGTTCGATATTTGCGATGGCGTGGGAGTTTGCGAAGAGGTAGGTGAAAAAGAAGACCGGGCTCCTGAGGCGAACCTCGGGAACCCGGCGGATGACGAAGCTGGCTACGTGCTGGCGCTCTTCAGAAGAGCGAGGCCGAGCTTGGCCAAGGAGTGCTGGGAGAGCAGAAAGTTGGGCGAGAGCTCGGGCAGGAAGTTGACCAAGCGCGGGATGCGGGCGATGGGGGTCAAGGCCGGCTGGTTGAGCGCCCAGACTGGCAGGCTGCAAGTCAGGATGAGGCTGACGAAGGATGAGCCCATGAAAGGTGAGTTGTCCTCGGGGATGATGACGTCGCCAGCCATGGCGTTCCGCAGACGCGGGCCGCTGTGGACGCGAGCGCAAATGACGAGGTCGCCCGTGCGGCTCAGCACAACCAGCGACAGCGGAGCGGGCAGACCGAGCTCCTTGAGGAGCGTGTCCTTGACCCGGAGGATGGTGCCGACGGTGGCCAGATCCGGCAGCGGGGTAAAACCGTCGGCCTCATACTGCGCGAAGG
Source organism: Candidatus Uhrbacteria bacterium (assembly GCA_903891735.1). GTDB lineage: Bacteria > Patescibacteriota > Patescibacteriia > UBA9934 > UBA9934 > UBA11707. The sequence continues at coordinate 15,960 of CAITFQ010000045.1, forward strand.
CGGGCTGCACGGCCTCGTGGATGAGGCTGAGGAGGATGGCGCGACCCTCGGCGTCTTGCTGCTTGGTGGGACGCGGCGGGGACTTGATCTTCTTCATGATGATTCCAGTGTCAGTTGAGCTGACGGGGTGAGGGACCGAGCCGAGAGGACGATTATTCGCCGCCTCGGGAAGGGGCGCGAGAGTTTTGGGGCTCTCACGCCGAAGGGGGAAAGGTAGCAGATTATTTGTCGCCAGGCAAGAGGCGGTGGGTAGGACAGCCGCAAAGGAAATGCTGAGCACAGTGTGGTAGAATAAAAGCAAGATGATTATTTGAAATTTATGCGTTTTGGGGCTCATGTTAGTGCGGCGGGGGGATTGTGGAAGGCGGGTGGGAGGGGAAGTGAGTTAGGGTGTGAGGTGATACAGATTTTTTCGCGATCACCGCAGGCGTTTGCAGCGAAAGAGATTACGGAGGAGGAGGCTCAGCTTTTTAAGGCGGCGATGAAGGAGAATCAGATAAAAGATGTGTACATTCACGCGCCATATATTGTGAATTTGGCGAGTGCCAAGAATACGACGCGGTTTGGGAGTGTGAAGATTTTGCGAGAAGAATTAGAGCGCGGGACGCAGTTGGGGGCGAAGGCGATTATGTTTCATCCGGGGAGTGCGAAGGAGGTCGGTGAAGAGGAGGGGGTGGAGTTGGTGGTAAAAGGATTGGATAGGATTATGGAGGGATACACTGGGAGTTGCCAGTTGTTGATCGAGATTTCGGCAGGGGCTGGGGCGGTGATGGGTGATACGTTTGAGGAGATTGCTGCGTTTATTAAGGGCGCTAAACGAGGGAGTGAGATTGGCGTGTGTTTTGATACTCAGCACGCGTTTGCTAGTGGGTATGATTTGCGGACCAAGGCGGATGTCGAGCAGACGTTCAAGGATTTTGATAAGATTATTGGCTTAGAGAAGCTGGTGGCGAGTCATTGTAATGATTCGAAAATCGAGTTTGATGGGCACAAGGACAGGCACCAGCATTTGGGACACGGGTTTATTGGCGCTGACGCGTTTAAGTACTTGGTCGAGCATCCGAAGCTCCAGCATATAGATTTGATTTTGGAGACGCCGTTTGATGATGAGGAAGAACCCGGAAATAGGGCTGAAGATATGGCGTTGTTGAAGAAGTTTAGAGGGGATAAATTGTAAACTATATATAGTTACTAATTATTTGACAAACTATATATAGTTCTGTATAGTTGTAGATATGACTTCGGCTACTCAGTTAAAATCGATACAAAAAGCTAGTGGGATGACCCAAGTAGAGTTGGCGAGTGAGATTGGCGTCACTTTTGCTGCACTCAACCGCTGGCTAAATGCCGACGTTGTGCCGAGACCCGCGGCTCAGCAGAGAATCGATGCGCTCTATGCAAAGTTTGTGAATCGAGTGGCGTCAACAGATAAGGACTTGTTAACATCGAAGAAGAGCTTTGTACTAAAAGGTAGTAAAAAGTCGACCAATATCGTCAAAACACTCATCGACCAGCCGGATCTGACCGAACAGTTTGAGTTGGCGCTGACTTATCACACCAATCGCTTAGAGGGGAGCACGTTGACCGAACAAGAAACGGCGTTGGTGATTTTTGAGAATGCGACGCTGCCTGATAAAACTTTGGTCGAGCAGTTAGAGGCTAAAAATCACCAAACAGCGATTCGTTATCTCCTTCGTCATCTCAATGAAAACGAGACCGTCGATGAGGACTTGATCTTGAAGCTTCACAGCATTTTGATGAATGGGATTAGGACTGATGCGGGGCGCTATCGAACTCATGGTGTGCGAATTGTTGGTACATTTGTGCCGACCGCGAATCCGATTAAGGTGCCGTTGTTGATGGCCGAGTTTGGTAAAAAGATTGGTCGATCGTCTAAAGATGTAATTGGCTACTTAGCGAAAACTCATGCCGAGTTCGAACAGATCCATCCGTTCTCTGATGGTAATGGGCGGATTGGTCGACTCCTGGCTAATGCCTTGGCACTCAAAGCTGGCTATCCGCCAGTGCTGATTATGCAGAGTGTGCGCCGTGACTACCTGTCGGCCCTTAATAAGGCGCAGTTGACGGGCGACTTTGTGCAGCTTGAGCATGTGTTTGCTGATGCGGTGCTTGAGGGGC
>CAITFQ010000046.1 GCA_903891735.1 Candidatus Uhrbacteria bacterium
GGGGCATAATTTATTAGAGAGAAAGTAAACAGCCGCTCCTCCTGGGGCGGCTGTTACGTTGGATTTCTATGTGCGTACAAAACGGAAGAAGACCATGGGCCAATTGAGGATGATTTGATCATTCTCGGTGGTGAAGCCGAGTGCTGTCTGCAGGTCGTCAATAACTTCTTGCTCACTGAGATCGTAGGCGTGGAGCCCCTTGAAGAACAGGGCCATTTCGGTGAGAGACGAGAACTTCCAAGTGAGAGGAGCAACTTCAACTCGTTCTAGCTTCAAGGGCAAACTGGAAGCGAGCTCACGTAACTTGGCTTCATCCAACCACTGGGCGGTGTGGCCGGTAAGACACTTGGCAGCGACAAACTCATCGAAGTGGCGAGCGAGGGTGGTGTTAGCACACACGTCGGCGGCAGTGAACTGACCACCGGGTTTCAAGATACGAGCGACCTCCTCAAACATAGTTCGCTGATCGTCAACGTGATGGAGCCCGCCGAAGCTTGAGACTACGTCGACACTAGCGTCGGGGATGACTGACATGGCCTGGCGATTATCAGGACTGGCTGCCAAGAGACGTGCACGACCAGCGCAGACTTTGTTGAGGACACTAAGCTGCATCTCACTTGGATCGACGGCGATCACTTCACCAGTGGTTTGCGACAAGAAGTCTTTGGTGAAGAAGCCGGTACCAGCCGCCAAGTCGACAATTCGCTCATTACCGCGCAGAGACAGCCAATGACGCATGGTGACCAGGTCGTCATGACGAGCTGAAGGCGCGATCTCACAGGCCAAACCGTAGAGTTCGCCCCTGATGTCAAAGTCTTGGATCGCTTGGCCAGATTCGCGCCGGGCAACAAGGGCCTTGGCGTGCCGCAACTGTTGCTTGAGGCGATGTCGATAGCCCAAAAACTCGTTCATGAGGATATCCTTGGTTTCGAGTGACATACTGAATGGTTTAACGATCTTGCTATCTCCTGGTTGGAGTAGCGAAGGACGATTGATACAGGCAAAGAATAGATAGCGACTGCCGTTATACACGATTGTGCCATGCCAATGCTTGGGCCACGGGTATTTTGGACCAAGATCGATGGTGAATGAGCCTTCACTATTGGCAGCGAGCCATGTGTCAGCAGCTTCGACGCTGTCGAACATCAATTCTTCGCTGTCAGGTAGATCCAAACCTAGATAGAGGTGCTTCTGAATGCCGACGGTAACTCTGATCATGGGAGCTCCTGAGATGTAGGTGGTGTTCAGACAAGAGCCTGCCTCATATCTGAACATAATAATATACCATATATTTACGCTAAAATCAACTTCTTGTTGGGTATAAATATATAGTGTATAGTTATGTTATACACTTAGTTGGTTATATGGTGGTAAAAACAGAACGAAATGATAGTTTAGCGCTATACGAAGCACTACGACAGTTGGGTTTAACCGAAGGGGAAGCACAGTTATATGTGGTCAGCTTGAAGATTGGGCCGCATCCACTGGGGCAATTGGCTACTAAATTGGGGATTTCTAGGCCTAATATTTATAAACTGATTAAAGGATTGGAAAATAAGGGTTTAGCTGCCTTGCCGAGTGGTGGGAAACTGAAACGGTTTAGCGTGGCGTCGCCGTCTTTAGTGGCTGAACTGCTTGATAAGAAAGAAGAAAATGATAAAAAAATGAGAAATAGCTTCTCATCGTTGCTACCTGATTTGTTAAGTAAGTACCAAAGAGGTGACTTGCCGAGTCACGTACGAATTTATCAAGGACGTGGGCAATATATTGGCGCATTCTTTGGTATGCTGGATGAGGGTAAAGATGGATTAGATTTTTTTGGTAATGTTGATGACTTTTTGAATTTGATAGATTTGGACGATCAACAAGAGTATCTACGAGAAAGAGTAAAGCGTGGATTAACGTCGCGGACTTTAACTTTAGCTGGACCTAATGCTGATAGAATTGCCGCTAGTGACAAAGAGAATGAACGAGAAACGAGAATTCTGTCTGGGATGAATCCGTTTAAAGCGTCATTCCACTTTTTTGCAGATAAGGTTATATTTTGGCAGCCAGAAAATCTGTTGGCGATCAGAATTGAGGATGACGTCGTAACGACTATGATGAAAAGTGTTTTTGATTATTTATGGTTTCAAGCAGAGAGGCCGTCGACTAGTAACTTCATCCTATGATTCTGACAGTGCATGTTAAACCGAATTCCAAGGAGACGAAAGTCACCGGGTGGCTCGACTCGGGGACGGTCGTGATGTCGATTAAAGCGCCGGCGACGGAGGGAAAGGCGAATGCCGAGTTGGTGGAGTTTGTGGCGAAGAGCTTAAAGATGGCCAAGATGTTTGTAGTTATAAAAAGAGGACAGGCGAGTAAGGTGAAACACTTGGAATTGCCGGATGGGACTTCTTTGAAGGCGCTGGGGCAGTAATTAAGGCAAATCAACACCACCTTCGGTTAATGGGTGACAGCGCAAAATTCGGTACGAGCCCTTGGCAATGCCTTTAACGAGTCCATCGCGCATGATCGACAGACGACAATACTCGGAGCACGACGGATAGAAGGGGCAGTAGCCGTAAGGATAGAGGGCTTTGAGCGGGCCGTGATCAAAGGACAGGGTTTTTTGGTAGAGGAGAATGGGTGCTGTGGCCAGCAACAAGGAGACCTGCCTTGCGGAGTGTGCGAACGAGACCAGATTCTTTTTGTTCATAGGATAAGTCGAGAGCGGGCTTGGCGGTGAGGAAGAGGACGTCAAAGCCGGGAGTGATGAGGGGGATGCGTAGGCGGATGATTTCGCGATACTGACGACGAATGCGATTACGGACGACGGCGCTTTTGCTGACTTTCTTGCCGACGACGACGCTGAAACGAGAAATGGTAAGGCCGTTCGGGGTCATTTTGATGCCGCAAGCCGAATCAAAAGCACCCTTCTTGCTTTTCAGCACGCGGGCAACGTCTTTTTCGTGACGGAGTCGATTAACCATCTGGAACATAGCTTGATTATAGTCGATTACGCTAGAAACATAAATCCGAGCTTTTAAGGGCTCGGACAAATGGTTTAGCGTGGGCGGGCAGCAACGACTAGGCGTTTGCGACCCTTAGCACGGCGTCGTTTGAGGGTAGCACGACCGTCTTTGGTCAACATCCGCTTACGAAAGCCATGAACCCTGGCCCTAGTCTTCTTCTTAGGCTGGAATGTTCTCTTTGGCATAACAGTTGTATGGGAACAGTCTGAATTGGCCTATTTTGAGCTTGTCGCTGCGTCGACTTCTTCATCTTAGCATTAACTAA
>CAITFQ010000047.1 GCA_903891735.1 Candidatus Uhrbacteria bacterium
GTCAAATTTTTCGAATCAATATTCTCATTATAATCCTGCAGAAATTGCCTGTACGAGTTCGCCTGATACGAAGGATGAGTCGTGTCTCTGATTCCTTGACCCAAGTAAGTCGAAACAACGCCTTCCTTATCTGTAGCTTCGGCCGTCTCCCACTGCTTAAGCTCAACTAAAACAAAATTCTTATTACCATGCTCGTCATGGCCGGAAACGAAGAAATCAATTCTGTTTGAAGTCGACGGAATTACATATTCAATCAAAACACCGCAAGTTGGATCAAGTTCCGCTCGTCGCACTACACGCTCCATGTATTGCAACGAATTCGCCCAAGATCTCTTCTCGGATGGCGCTACTCGTCGACCAAGCATACGCTCAAAGTGAGTTTCAATAATTGGCGCGATCATGTTTGAGTCGACATCCTCCCTAAAGCCACCAATAGTGCTTTTGTATAAAAACATATTCTAAAGCTCAGTATATTTAGTAGCATTTCCCATCGCCTTCTCCACCGGATACTTCAGTCCCGTCTTCGCCAACTTCCGCACAAACGCCTCACCTATATCAATCCCCAAGTCATAGCTCATCAACAACACCCAATATAACACATCCGCCAGTTCGTCAGCCACGTCCTCCTGGTGTTCCACCAGGTACTTGGTCAGGGCGTCGCCATTCCGCCACTGAAAATGCTCTAGCACCTCTGTCGCTTCGAGCTGCAAGGAAATCGCGCAGTCCTTGGGATTATGAAACTGCGCCCAATTCCTGGCGTCGCGGAACTTAATTACTTGCTCGGTCAGGTTGGCGATGGAGTCGGACATATCAGGAATTGTCTTAGCTTAAATCTGCCCCACTCTCAAAATCTCTCCAACTTCCTACCCTTCGCCAATTCATCCACCAACTTATCCAAATACCTAACCTTACGCGTTAAAGGATTAGTGATTTCCTCTATCCTATACCCACAGATAACTCCAGTTATCAGCTGCGCGTTTGGATTTAACTTAGCTTCTGCAAAGAATTTTTCCAAGGTCACCTGCCGCTCAATCAAATCATGCACCTTCTCTTGATCGAAGCCGGTTAGCCACTCAATAACTTGGTGCAGTTCTGCTCTAGTTCTACCCTTCCTCTCCACTTTTTTTAGATACAGCGGATAAACAGTGGCGAAGACCATCTTGGCAAATCGTTGATTGTGTTCAGGAGTTATTTTCATACTAATTAGTCTTTATACTACACCATTTTCGTGACCTCACGAAAATGGTCGATTTCAATATGGTCCCAAATGGAACTAACTGAAAATGCTTATTTTTACGATTTGTTGACGTCAACAAATCGTTCATTCATTGACCTTTTATACTTCCTGCTCTCTCGTCGTCACCACCCGTTGCAACTTCGGCCACTTCACCCTCTCCTTCCCCTCACTCTTCACCATCTCTTCCGTCAACCCCTCCCAATCCAAAAACGGCAACACAAACAGCATATACCCCAAGCCAATCGGGTGATTGAGGTACGGCGAGAAGACGTGGGCGACGAATAAGGCGACGACACCAGCATACAGGCCGAGCGTCAACCACCGCGTTTCCTCATGCTTTTGCCAAGTGTAGTAGAAAGCCCGGCTGACGACGACCAGGTACCACACGAAGGCGATCAAGCCGAGTAGTCCCATCTTGAGCCAAATATCCTGATAGCCCCATTCAAACCTGTACGTCGTGTACTCGCCACTTGGGTTCGTCGCCCGAATCCGTGGGTCGTCGCTCTTATACGTCACCTCATGGCCAAAGCCGCGGCCCAACATGGGACTCCCCATAATCTCCTGGTACATCGGGTACAGCAAATTCCAGCGGCTACTCACCGCCGTACCCCGGTCGTCCGCCTGCGACGATTTGTAAAACGCCGCATCTTGTAAGTTAGGATGCTTAGGAATCGGGCAGACAATCACTGCCCAGAATAGGACGACGCCAAGTACAGCTAAGCCGCCGACGCGAACTACATTAATCGCCTGCTTCCTCCAAAGCTTAGCCCCCGACAATAAGACCACAAAAAAACCAATCGCGCTAAGCGCGACTGCCGCACCAAGCACAAAGCTCCGGCTCAAACTCGCCACAAACGTCGCTATACACAGCACCAAAAGTGCTTGCGCCAAGCCTGGCATCTTAGCCTGCTTCCAGAGCGTAAACCGCGCAGCCACCAGCACGAACACCATCACCAGCAAGAAGAAATGGGCTGGCTCGAACACGCGGAAATACCAGGGGCTGGCCGCACTCAAAAAGTGACTCACAAAAAACTTGGGCCCGGTCAGCAACGTCACCTCGGCAATTCGCGCGTCACGCACAAACTCGTACACCCCGCGCAACAGGCCGCCCGGCAAATGCGTAAACAGGAACACGATCAACAAAGTATTCACGCAAATAAAGACTGTGCTCGCCGCCAACACCTGCAACAATTCCCGCTTCTTATTATTATCCCAAACAATCGATAATAACGGCAACAAATAGGCAATCGTCACATAACTATTAGCGTCATCAAACGCGTTCCCAGCATTATTCTGCGCAAAACCAATAATCGTCCCAATCCCCACCGCCAGCAACAACAGCAACCACGGCGTATCGCGCAACACTTGGAACTTCGGCCATTGCTTAGTCTTAATCGACGTCACGAGCCAGGCCAACATCACCGCCGCAAAAATCACCATCCTAAGCGACAAACTAAAGCCGCCGACACTGGCCTCGAGCAAATGCCCATGTCCGCCAATCATGATCTCGCCAAAAGCAATCAACAAACCAAACAGCGAATTTCGATAAGCCGCAATCATCGTCACTACCCCAATTACCGCCAACGCAATCAACGACGGAACCTGCTGATGCTGCACCGGAATCGCCAGCAGTGTCACGGCTGCCATGACCGCTAACGTGACTGCAAACGTCTTGCCTAAAAATTGCTCTTTAAACATATTTTAACCACGTTTAATTACCGCCGTCACATACGCTAACGCAATGAACACCGGTGCCAACAGCCACAACACCGCCGTCGCCGCCCAGCCCTCGTGCTTAGCAAAATACTTGCGCATACTCTCCCTGATCCACTTCTGTTTCCTAATGGTCGCCAACTGGTTAAACGTATGCCCCTTGTGATGGACAATCTCGACGTCCGCGTAATGCCTTATTTTAAACCCAGCATCATGCGCCATTTTACAATAGTCGACCTCCTCAAACCAAATAAAATATCGTTCATCGAACATCCCAATCTCATCGATAACCGATTTTCTAATCATCATGAACGCCCCCATGATCGAGTCGACATCCTGCGTCTTCATGGCGTCGACATCCGTCATCATGTACTCATCAACTGCCTTCAAGCGACTGACAACATGCGGCACCTTGAACAAAATCAACAACTGATCAAGCAACTTCGGGAACCGCCGAATACTCGGCTGCAACTCCCCATTCGGATAACGAATAATACAACTCCCAATCCCGACGTCGACATCCGCATCCATGTGCTGCACCATTCTTTCGATGGCATCAGGTGGCACCACCGTATCCGGATTCAACAACAAAATATATCTCCCCGTCGCCAACCTCATCCCCTGATTCACCGCCGCCGCGAACCCTCGATTCTCCGCATTCGCCAAGTACGTCGCCGTTGGCAAATATTCGTGGACGAGTCTTTCTGTTGCCGCACTCCCCGAGTTGTCCACAATTATAACTTCTCTCCGGGAGCTGTCACCTCCGGGAGCTGAAGCCCTTACTGCTCCCAAACACGCCGCCAGCACTTCCGGCGCCTCCTTGTACGTCAAAATTACAATCGATACGTCAATCATAGTTTATGCTTAGTGGCCATAATCTGCCGCGCCGCCTCGTACTTCGCCACCCTGGACGGCTTCCACGGCAACCAACGCCACGGCAGCGCATACACAAACGCCGGCAACCACGCTGATCCTATCCGCGACTCGCCGTCGATCCTAACATCAAACCACACCCCAGGCACCAACACACCAACAATCCCACGTTCCAACATCGTCAACCACACGTCCCAATCCTGAAAACGCTTAATCGTTTCGTCGAAGCCTGGAAACAAACTCTTCTTCACCAAACAAGTCGTATGCACAAAATTCACCCGTCGTAATCGCTTCCCACTAAACGGCACGCCGCGAAATGTCTTCCAACCAAACTTAAAACCCGTATACGCATACCCAACATTACTCGGCGCCGCTGCTAACATCGTTAAACACTTCTTGAGCATCCCAGGCTTGAGGACGACGTCCGCATCCGCAAACATCACATACTCCCCCTGCGCCGCCTGTAACCCCCTATTCCTCGCCGGGTTCGAGCCACGATTTTCCTGTGTAATTACAGTAAATGGTATACCCCTGGGGTATACGCTCGAGGTAGACCCTGATAACTTAGCCAAAATTTCTTGCGTATCATCAGTCGAGCCATCATCAACCACAATTACCTCGAGTTGAGCATCAATCTCTGCCAAACCAACCTGCCCCAAAATCGACTCTAAGCACGCCGGCAATGACGCCGCATGCTGGTAAGTCGGCACGATAATGGAAATCAACTTACTCATAAAAGCCCATCTAACTTAGCCGTCTGCGCCAACCGCGTAAACTCAGCCAACACCCTGTCTCTCCCCTGTCTACCCAGCTCCTGTCTCAACCCAACATCGTTTACAAGTTTCGCGATGGCCGCCTGCAACTGATCCACCGAGCCGTCGATAAGCAACCCTGTCACCCCGTCAACCACCGCCTCATCGACTCCCGGCGTCCTATTAGCAATCACTGGCAGCCCGAACAACCCGGCCTCCAAATAAACAATCCCAAACCCCTCCCGATCCTTCATCGATTTTATGGCCGGCATGACAAACACATCTGCCTCGTTATAAAACTCGACGAGCCTAGCATTATCGACGCCCGACCAAATCTTAACTCGCTCACCCAATCCCAACTCTTGAATTCGAGCCTCAATCTCACCCTTAAACGCACCCTCTCCCACAATATCGTAACTAACCCCCGGCATCTCCTTAATCACCTCAAGCACCAACAAATGCCCCTTACGCTCCACCAACCTCGCCACTGTCAACAAACGAAGTCCGACATCGTCTATTGATGATTTAGCGTCCATCGATTCCATTGTTTGCGCCGCATTAATCATCTCATCGTTAACACACGGATACACGGTCATCACCTCAACACCCGGCACAAACACCCGCACCTCTTCCGCCAACGCAACCGAATTCGTCACCACCTTCTTAGCCAACCTCAGGATCAACCTCGTTAACATTTCCCTTATGAATCCTTGTCTAGCCAAATCGAAGTCGAGTCCATGCAAAAAAACCACATACGGCTTACCGCCTAACATCCTGGCCATCATCGCCGTCGTCCCCAGGGGCAACACATGGTGCACCCACACCTGATCATAATCCTGCCGTCGACGCCAAAACAATTTCAACATCTCCTCGTACTTCGGCAAACTCGCAAACTCGACCACTTCAACATTACCCGGAAACGTCGTCTTAATCGCCTCAATATAACGAGCAATCCCGCCCTTGAATCCCGGCTCTTCAATTGTCGGCAATAATATTCGCGCCATACTAAGCTCGTCTCAACAAACTTCTAAACGATCGTAAGTGATCCACGGTAAAAGTCTTCGTCACAAAAATACAGACTGCGTACACCGTCGCGCCAACTACCAGACTCACCGCAAACGGCAACTTCGATTTCACCGCAAAGACCACCAACGCCATCACCAAACCAGAGGCATAAAATCCGCCCACCTTGCGCACCAATTCGCTAAACTTGATCGACGCCACTGGCGCCGCGAAATACCAACCCGCACTAAACATAAAGACGAAGGCACACAAGGCCGCTACTGACGCTCCAGGAATACCGAGTATAGGAATCAACAACAAATTCGCCACCGCACTGACGACCATCACTCCGCCCATAATCGCCGTCTTGATGTTCTGGCGTCGTGTCGCATTGAGCAATGAGCCTACTGGAAAATCGAGGAAGATGGGAATTAGCACAAACACCAAAACAGACAACGGCACCACCGCCGTTTTATAGTCCGGACTAAAATGACCGATTATTTCTGGCGCCAACGCCCAAATACCAAACACGATCGGCGCGGCCAAAAACGACACATACCACTCCGCCTCCAAAAAAATCTTTTTAAGCTCAGCCGTATTCTCAGCTGCCGCGCTCATCGTCGGGTACAACGCACCAACAAACGCCAACGGCAAAAACTGAAACGCATACGTCAACTTATAAGCGACGCTGTACACTCCAACCGCCGCCTGGCCGATAACGGCATTCAAGACGAAGCTATCGAAGTACGAATATACTTTCACAAACACCGCCGATAAAAAGAACGGCAACGCCATCCGCAACAACACCGCATCGATCTTAATCGACGGCCGCAAAGCGCCAAGGCCCAATCGTCGGACTACCTGCCAGGCACCGAAAAAGAGGTTGAAGCAACTGCCGAGCGTCAGCGCAACCACTAAACTCGTCAACGTCGCCTGATGCGTCACAATCAGCAATCCCCCGAGCAAGGTCGACAACAACTGCCCAGTAAAGATGCCGAGCGACTCATACTGCAACGTCTGTAGCCCGCGGAGCACGCCGTAGAACGTCAGCGACAACGTATCCGCCATCATGATACCCAGTGCCACCATGACCAGCCCCTGCACCTCATGGCTATAACCCAACAGCCCAGGCAAAACGAAGAGGACAATGATCGACAACGGAATCGTAAACACTTTGTAACCCAGCACACTTCGCAACCACCGCGTCGCCTCCCCCGGCGTCCTCGCCACTTCTCTCGTCAACACACTCGTCAGCCCAATATCATCAAACACGCCAATCGTCGTCACCAGGCCCAAGGCCAAAAAGTACGCTCCATTCCCACTACTCCCCAAAAAATTAGCCAACACCGCAAAATAAGCAAAAGCAATGCACTTCTGCCCAATACTCGCCGCCGTCAAAAACAAGGTATTTTTGGCTAATTTACTACCCGCCATACAAACCAATCATACTCCCAAAAAGCCAACTCGACAAACAAAAATCCCCTGTTTCCAGGAGATTTCTGTAATCGCTTGATTAACGCTTGCGCCACTGTGGTGAACGGCGAGCACCGTGCTTACCGAACTTCTTGCGCTCCTTCTTGCGCGGATCGCGCGTTAACAAGCTTTGCGCTTTCAAGGTCGACTTCAAGGCTTCGTCCATCATGACGAGCGCGCGGGCGATACCGAGCTTAACGGCATCGGACTGGCCAGTTGGCCCACCGCCGACGGTCTTGACCGTTACGTCCATGTTCTTCAAGTTACCAGTTTCCTTGAGTGGTCGTTCGACCGAGTTCTGCAAGGTTGGGGTAGTGAAGAACTCCTGGTATGGCTTACCGTTGATCGTGATCTTACCGCTGCCAGCTGGGTACAAGCGTACCTGAGCGACTGCAGTCTTACGACGACCGACTGATTGGAAATATTTTTCTGCCATATTAGGAAATTGACAAACGCTTCATGCGGTTCGTGCGATGCTTGTTCTTAGGCAGCATGCGCGAGACTGCAGCGCGGAGCACGGTCGCAGGATTCTTCTCCCACATCACGCGCATCGTCGTTTCATGAATACCACCTGGATGGCCACTGTGGTGGAAGTACTTCTTGTCCTCGTACTTCTTACCGGTTACTTTGATGCCGGCGACGTTAGTCACCACCACCAAGTTACCCGCGTCGACGTTTGGCTGATAAACAGCACTCGTCTTACCCATCAGGTTCATGGCAATCTGTGTCGCCAAGCGTCCGAGGATCTTGCCGCTAGCGTCGAAGGCGACGGTCTTGCGAGCGATTTTTACAATTGGATTTGCCATATTAGACGAATTCGATGAGGGCCAAGTCGGCGGCGTCACCCTGACGCGAACCGAGCTTAGTGATCCGCGTGTAGCCGCCAGTTCGAGCAGCAAAGCGTGGGCCGAGAACCTCCAGCAATTTCTTGACTGGTTGTTCGGTGGTGAAGTAGCCGAGCAGAGCACGACGTGTAGCCAAGTCGTTCTTACGCGCCAAGGTCACCAATTTTTCTACGGCTGGTCTAGCGTACTTCGCCTTAGACACCGTGGTCTCTAACTTTTCGTAAGTAATGAGACTGGTGACTAAATCACGCAACAAAGCCTTACGACCTGAGGTGTGACGACCAAATGTTTTTCGATTATTTCGATGTCGCATAACGTGTTAGCCTTCCGCCGAGGCATCAGCTGCTTTCGCAATCTGCTCGGTTAGTGAGGCGTGACTCAACTGGCTTTGAATCCAGGTGAAGTGATTGAGAAGAATTTTAGTGGCGTGTTCAACGGCTTCTTGTGGGGTCACTGTGCCATCAGTAATGATGTTCATGATGACTTTGTCGTAGTTGGTGATTTCACCGACACGGGTGTTCTCAATGCGGATGCCACACTGACGAACTGGGCTGAACAAAGCGTCGACGCCGATCATACCAATTTCCGTGTTGGGTGTTTCGCGCTCTTCGGTTGGCATGTAGCCACGGCCACGTGCCACCTGAATGTCCATCTCGAAGGCCAAGTTGTCAGTCAAAGTACAGAGGACCAATTCTGGGTTCATGATCTCCACGTCGGCATTAGGGGTAATGTCGGCGGCAGTCACGATTCCGGCCTTGTTCGCGGTAACTTTGAGCGTCACTGGCTCTTCTGAGTGCACCTTCATGCGCAACTGCTTCAAGTTCAACATGACTTCGAGTCCATCTTCCTTAACTCCGGTGATGGCGGCAAACTCGTGCTGTACTCCCTTGATCTTCATCCCGACCACGGCGGCTCCAGGCAAAGAAGACAACAGGACGCGACGCAACGTGTTACCCACTGTCGTACCGTAACCGTGATGGAGAGGTTCAATCGTGAGAATCGCTTCGTGTGGTTGTTCGCCGGTCGTGAAGTACATCTTTGACGGAAGAAGAATGTTCTCCATATAGAGTTGGGATTAGCGCATCGAGTAAAACTCGACGATGAGTTTAGGATCAAACACTTCCTTGAGGTCCTCGCCGGCCGGAATGCTGACCACTTTACCCACGTTCGCTTCCATGTGGAGCCAACCAGGAACTGTGGTGGTCTTCAAACGATCGCTGAGATCGCTGAACAGTTTCTTGTCCTTCTTGTTATCACGTAGCTCGATTGTCTCACCGACACGTACCTGATAAGATGGGATGTTGACCTTGATCCCGTCGACCTTGAACATGCCGTGGCTCACCATTTGTCTGGCCTGTGGGCGAGTCTTGGCGAAGCCGAGGCGGAAGACAGTGTTGTCCAAACGCAGCTCGAGTAAGCGACACAACTGTTCACCACTATTGCCTTCCATCTTCTCCGCTTTCACGAAGTAGTTGCGGAACTGGCGTTCCATCAGGCCGTAGAGGCGCTTAGCTTTTTGCTTCTCACGCAACTGTTGGCCGTAGACCGACAGACGTGATGGGCGACCCATGTTCTTCTTACCGTGCACACCCGGTGGGTATGGACGCTTAGCCATGAGCTTGAGGATGCTGGAACTCGTGGACAAGGGGACGCCTTCACGACGACTCATCTTGCCGAGTTTATTTAATGTCTTTCCCATAGATTACATGCGACGTGCTCGACGTGGACGGCAGCCGTTGTGGGCTACTGGCGTCAGGTCGTTGATCGAGAGAACGTTGAAACCGTTACCATTCAAGGCGCGGAGTGCTCCGTCACGGCCGTTGCCGATACCGCTAACGAAGACGTGCAAGTCCTTGAGGCCGTACGCTGCGCTGGCTTCGGCGATCTTTTTAACAATCACACTAGCGGCGTAAGGTGTAGCCTTCTTTGGACCCTTGAAACCACAGTTACCAGCGCTGGACCAAGTGACGGTGTTGCCATTTGGATCAGTCAAAGTGACGATGGTGTTGTTGAAGCTGGCGTGGATGTAAGCGCGACCCTGGGGAATGGTGCGCATCACGCGCTTCTTACCCTTAGCCGTGCGCAGCGTCTTGTCGCCCTTCTTGCCGACGACGGCTGCTTTTACCTCAGCTGCTGCTTCTTCTACTTTTTTATTTTCTTCAGTCATAGCCTAGCCTTAGGTCTTAGTGAGCATTCGGCGACCGCTACCAGCCGTCTTACGAACGTTGCCACGCACCGTGCGGGAATTGCTCTTGGTGCGCTGACCGCGAACTGGCAATCCTTTGGTGTGACGTGAACCACGGTAAGAGCCGATGTCCTTGAGGCGCTTGATGTGCCCCATAACCTCGCGGCGCAACTCGCCTTCCACGCGGAATTCCTTTTCCACGAGCAAGCGAATGGTGTTCTCTTCGTCTGGCGTCAAATCTTTGACGCGGGTGTCCTCACTGACTTTAGCGCGAGTGAGAATTTCAGCCGCACGGGTCTCACCAACTCCATATACATACTGGAGGGCGATGACGATGCGCTTGTTGTTGGGGAGTGTTACTCCAGCAATACGTGCCATAGACTAACCTTGACGTTGCTTATGTTTAGGGCTCTTGGGACAAATGACGTGAACTCGACCTTGGCGGCGAACCACCTGACAGTCGCGACACATCGGCTTAACTGAAGCACGAACTTTCATACACGGCTTTTGGGAATAAAGGTTGACGAACTGTACTTGTCTACTTTTACGACAAAATCATCCGGCAAACGGGGGATGATTTTGGCGAAGGACGTCATGTCGTTCAGCTTAGAAGCGGAACGTGATGCGTCCTTTTGTGAGATCATACGGACTGATCTCAACTTTGACATCGTCACCTGGCAGGATGCGAATGCGATTTTGTCGCATCTTTCCTGATAAGTGAGCGAGGATCGGTTGGTCATTCTCGAGCGTAACTCGGAATGAACCTGCAGGTAAGGCCTCCATGACCTCGCCCCGCATCTCAATAAACTGCTTTTCTACCATAGTGTAGCGGGACTATAGCAAATCTTCGCTATCACTGCAAGAAAAGCCTGGTTTCCTGAGTTGCCGGTATGGTAATGCATCACCCCAGGCCTGTCAATTACTAAGCCTCCCAAATCCCCGCCTCTGCTCGAGCCCTACGTGGCACCGTCACTCTAGGTGTCGCTTCCGCCTCATTTAACTGCATTTTCAAGGCTTCTGCCTTGGCCACTGCCTGAAATCGATCAGTCGCCGCCTCATCCGCCAAAGTAGTCTGAATATCTCGGTTACGAGCCTCTTCTGCCCTATCCCACTTAGCAAACTCCTCAAAACTCAGCTTTTCTTTAGTCATTGGCGGCATTTCTGGCTGCATTTCAGTATTCCCAGCTGCATTAGCGCTCCGCCAGTCGCCATAGGCCTGATACCTATCCTGCATCGAACCAGACCGATCAAGCACCAGCACCGCTGTCCGGTCCCTCTCCTTATCCCACACCTTTTTATTAGCCTTTTCGGCTATCTTTTCCGGCGACAATACCCTCCCCTCACCGTGATTACCGCGTTCAATCATGTCATTTGCCATAAAAATCAGCTTTATTCGTTATTGCTGCCACCAAACATCTTCTGCCACCAACCCTTAATTCCAGTACTCGGCTGTTTCTCCGTCAGTAACGGCGCCAGAGTCGGCTGCTCCTCAGTTTCCGAAGTGTCGACGCCTGACTCTTCCGACTCGAACATCTTCAGCTCATCACGTATCTTGGCAGCCGCTAGTTTAGCTTTCGCTTTATCAGCTAAAGTTTCCCGTGACGTTTCCGGCTTTTTCCTATAAATTCGTGCAAATTCTCCTTTGTGACCAGGCAAGTCAGCTCGCCCACCAAACTGGCTTTCGGCCGACTTTTCCTGTCGCTCTGGCAAAATGTCATTAGCCATACAAATTCTTTACTTCTTCTCACTCTTGCCAAACATCATCTTCCACCAGGCCTTCACCCCCTCAATCAACCCCTTACCCGGCTTTTTCTCATGATTCGAATAAACCTTATCCCAACTCGAGCCATCGCCTCCTCCACCTTGTGCTTTCGGCTTAGCTGTCGACGTCGCTGCTGAACTAGGCTTCTTAGCAACAATGGCTTCCTTCTTCAACTTATCACGCGCCTCCCGCAAACCATCACTAACCACTTCTTCATCCTCTTCTTCTAAAGCCTCAATCTCCAAATGCTTTTGCGTTTTTAATTCATTTCGTTTAGCTAGCCATATTTCTCGTTGTTTTTGATTCTCCGTATCCCAATCACTAAACTCTTCTTCTGACATTTCAGTTAAATCGCTGTCACCACCTCTCTCAACACGTAACTTATTTAATGTTGTATAAGCTAAATATCTATTAGAAAAATCAGGGTCATTATGCATGACAACCGTTTCTACTCTAATATTCTCTTCCAACTGCTGCCTACCTGAATCTAATCGCTTAACCTCAATCCTGTTATCCATATCCCTCAGTATACCACTACTCACCGAGCACTGCCTTAATTCGCCTTACGCCGGCCGACACCGCCTCTTCTTTAACAATTTTAAAGCCGCCGAGCTCGCCCGTGTGCTCCACATGCGGCCCACCACAAATCTCCTTACTGTAGTCACCCATGAAGTAAACTTTGATTTTTCCGCCAACGCTGGCGTACTTATCTTCAAACAAGCCGATAGCACCCTTTGCCTTAGCCTCTTCCACCGTCAGCAACTCAAACTTAACCGGCATATCCTTCTTAATCTGCTCGTTGACAATCTCTTCGACGCGAGCCAGTTGCTCCGGCGTCACCTTCTCGCCATGACTAAAATCAAAGCGCATTCTCTCCGCCGTAATATTACTCCCCTTCTGCGCCACGTGATCCCCCAATACATCTCGCAATGCCTGGTGCACTAAATGCGTCGCAGTATGCAACCGTGTCGTCTCCGCCGAATGATCCGCCAAGCCGCCAGCAAACTTCTGTTCTGCCCCCGAACGCGAGAGATCTTGATGCTTCTTAAACTCCGCCGCAAAAACTACTCGATCAACCTGCTGACCCTGCTCAGCCGCCAACTCTTGCGTTACCTCTAGCGGGAAACCAAACGACTGATAGAGATTAAAGGCATCAACACCTGCAATACTCTTAGTCTTATCCCAAACTTTCTGGAACTCCCGCAAACCTTGCGCCAACGTCTTCTCGAACTTTTTCGCCTCTTCCTCAATCGCCGCCGTGATAATCGCTTTCTTATCAACCAGAGCCGGGTACGATTCACCAAGCGACACCACTACCTCATCGACAATCACCGGAATCAACTTAGCACTTTCAATATTGAGTTTTCGACCATGTCTAATTGCCCGCCTTACCAAACGGCGCAAAATATAACCCTGGTCCTTGTTCGCCGGCAGAACCCCGTCCATCACCATAATTGCCGCTGCCCGCAAATGATCGGCCACAATTCTCATCGATTTTTTCGTTTCCACATCGGACTCGTACTTAGCACCCGACAACTGTTCGAGTTTACCGAGCAAACCAGTAAACAACTCCGTTTGATAAACATTTTCCCGGTGCTGCAAAGCCACCGTCGTCCGCTCCAATCCCATGCCAGTGTCGACACTACCCTTAGCCAACGGCAACAACGTCCCGTCCTCTTGCTTGTTGAACTGCATGAACACGTTGTTCCAAATCTCCATCCAATCTGCCGAGTGCGTCGCTTTATTGCCAACTGGCTCTCCCTCGCCAACCCAATAAAAAATCTCTGTATCCGGCCCGCATGGTCCAGTCTTGCCCGCTGGTCCCCACCAGTTATCTTCTTTGCCAAGTTTTGAAATCTTTTCAGCCGACACCCCTAAACTCAACCACTTATCATACGACTCCTGATCAAACGGCGAATTCTCGTCACCTTCAAAAACCGTAAAGGCCAAATGCGTCAACGGGATATTCAACCACTCGGCCGAAGTTAGAAATTCGAACGACCACTCAATCGACTCCTGCTTAAAGTAATCCGCCAGCGACCAGTTACCAAGCATCGTAAAAAACGTCAGGTGCGTGTTATCGCCGACATCGTCAATATCCCCAGTGCGGATACAGCGTTGAAAATCAACCAAGCGCTTGCCGGCCGGGTGCGGCTCACCCAGCAAATAAGGCACCAACGGATGCATGCCCGCCGTGGTAAATAACACCGTCGGATCATTCTCCGGCACCACGCTGGCGGACGCAATCTCGGCATGCCCCTTGCCCTTAAAAAAATCCAAGTACTTCTGGCGCAATTCATTCGCTGTAATCATAGTAAAAATCATTCAGTTGGCATGTCCTCTAGACGACGCCAACCTCGGCCCTGTAAAAGCCCCCGAGTCATACGAGGTGAGCCAGCTTTTACGGTTGACGAGGTGCAGCTAGGAAAGAGATATGCCGACTGAATGATTGTAACTGACCCTTAAAAAAAAGTCGACGCCCCCAATCGATGGGGGCGTCTAGGGACGGACGAGGCCGTCAAGGGCGGGCTAGCTGATGCGCCTGCAACTCGGCTCCTTACTCTTCTCGTTGAGCACCACCAGCAGGGCGATCAAGCCCAGGCCGAGAACGTTTTGCTCGAGTGTGAGCAGGAAGTTCTGCCAGGTCAGCTGGTGCATGAGGTAGTCTTGCAGGATCATGGTGTTCTCCGGGGTGGGGGGGTGGTTGCGGACAGCTTACAAACAGAGAAGTTGACCAGTCACTATACCACAAATTCTAGCAAAAGTCCAGTCCTTATACCAGCTTTTGTTAGAATTTGCCAGCAAAATGCCTATTTATGCGGTAGTCTAGGCTGTGGACCCAGATAGTCCGTCTGCTCCTTGTCCTCTGGCAAGACGTGAATTGGCAAACCGTCCGGGTTATTATCGGCAAACACCGTCGACGGCGGGGCCTCACGCTCAAACCGCTCCGAAGTCATACGCTGTAGTACCTTTTGGGCCACTGGTAGCCGACTGCGAATCTCGACTGGCGGCGGCTCCACTTCCTCTAGATCGGTGTCGCTGAGCTCGACCGGCGCATCGCCAGCCTGCAGAAGCTGCTCTGGCAATTCGGGCAGCTGGATAATCGCCAGCGTTGGCACGGCCACCTTAGCCCGCCGCCACGCACGCCAAGTCACATACAAACATCTACCACTCCACAGCCACAAAATAACGGCCAGGAGACAGCAGCAATCCGTCAAACAGAAAGCCATGTATTCCTCCCGGGTCAGCGCAAAGTAGCAGATTATGGCTAAGCTTACAATCCTTCATCCCACGTCACCCGTCCGTCACCTGTAATATCCACCACTTCACCTAAATACTTAGGAGTCGCTCCGGTCAACACGTCGACATAAGCCTTAACAATGGCAAAGCGCTCCCGCAAAGCAAATTGTTCATCCTTAGCATACGCCTGTCGTTCCGCCGCCACTCCATGAACGTCCATGCCCAACGCCTCACCAATATAAATCGCCCGTGGCAAGTGGAACGTCTGGCTAGCCACCAGGGCCGACGTCACCCCAAACACATTGCGCGCCCGATACATCGTATCATAAGTATCAAAACCGGCGTGATCCAAAAATATATCTTGCGGTGCCACACCCAGCGTCAACAAATAGCGACGCATCGCATTCACCTCATCATAATCCGCTTGCCCGTGGTCACCACTAACCAAAATCTTCGGCGCTTTGCCAGCCACGTACAACTCATCAGCCATCAATAATCTGTCTTTCAAAACGTCCGACGGTTCGCCACTCGGCAACACGCTGGCTCCTGGCACAATAATTGCTTGGACGACGCTGGCTTCATCGATCGTCACAATTTTTGAACTCGTCGAATACACCGCCGCCTGGGCACAAATAAATAACGCTAAGCTTAAAGCGCACACAACTACCGGCACCGCCAACACTAATCGCACCCACCTCATAGTCCAGTACTCATCTCCGTCGGCCTGGCTGACTTCAATAACTTTCGTTTCAAACCATAGAGCACCGCCCGCATTTCTGGACTACCAAGGGCGTAAGCGACCACACCATAAGTTACCATGCCAACTCCACCCGCCACCGCCGTTTGCGCCGCCACATGCCACAACGTATCCAAATCCCACACCGCGGACACGGCATATTTAATCAGTTGCATCACCACTGCTGCTGCCCCGCCAGCCAACAATAAAATAGTCGCGGACCAAGCAATCCGTTTCTCGTCCAAATCACCCAACCGTTTGTGCAACATAATCCACAACACCACCGCCTGGAAAATCGCCGTGATCGTAAAACTCAGTCCCAATCCAACCACACCCAAACTGCGCGTCAAAAACCAAGCTCCAGCCGCATTCAACAAAGCCGAACTCAGGCCGACCACAAACGGCGTCACCGTATCCTCATAGGCAAAATAAGCGCGCACTAAAACGTAGACCAACGACTGGGCGCAAAAACTGATCGCAAAGAAGCCTAAAATATTAGAAGTAGTAATCGTTGCCGCCCAATCAAAACTGGCCGAGCCGTAAAGAATGCGCACAATCTGCGCTCGTAGTAACAAAGTAACCGCCGTAATCGGCACAATAAAAAACAAAACTTGGCGCACCGTGTCCGAAAATGAACTACGAAAAGCTACCTGGTCATTTTTATTAGCGTAATCACAAAACGTCGGATACGCCGCAATCGCGTAAGACACGGCGAACACGCCAATCGGGAAATAGTTCAAAGCGTAGGAAATGTTGAGCA
>CAITFQ010000048.1 GCA_903891735.1 Candidatus Uhrbacteria bacterium
ATCGACTCTGCACCCAACCAACCCCAAATCCAACTACTCCCGCCAATAACAAAACTCCTAAACCAAAGCCTAGGAGTTTCGTCTTTGGCATACTATTTCTTGTCACCGCAGCATGAGCACATGCCGCCAGCCCCCAACTTCATCAAACCGATCAACATGACCAACACTGGCCAAGCAATCTCGAGGAAGCTGCTGCTGAGGACGCCCAGCGCGTGGAGCAAGAAAGCCAAACCAATCAACGTAATACACAAGGGAACCATCTTGTGGTGTGGGCACTTACACATCCCAGCACCGGTCGAACAACATTCTTGCATAGAAGAAAATTAGTGAATAATAATTCAAGGATACTCTACTTCTCTTTTGAGGACAAACCAGCTAAACACAGGACAAAACCCATGACCCCAAAGATCATACCAAAGGCAAAGCTGCCCAATTGCGTCGCCGTAATCAGCAAAGTCCCACCAAAAATCACGTATTTCAAACCACCCATAAAATCAACTTAAATGAATAACTCTGATTATGATACCATAAAGGCATATGTTTGCGGATTTTACAGCTACAAATCGGCGCGTCCTAGCTAAATTGTCGACGCCAGCCAAAATTCAAGACTTTTTAAATTCTCTCCCCTTTCATTTCGTCGATAAAAACGACACCTGCCTTTCGCCTAAAGAAGTCCTCCGTTTCGGCACCGCCCAGTGCATGGAAGGCGCCATGTTAGCCGCGGCCGCTCTGCGCTATCACGGTCATCCGCCATTACTCGTCGACCTCACTGCCACTGACGACGACGCTGACCATGTCATTGCCGTTTTCAAAATCGATAATCATTGGGGCGCTATCTCCAAAACCAATCACGCTGTCCTGCGTTACCGCGAACCCATTTACAAAACCATCCGCGAACTGGTCATGAGCTACTTCCACGAATATTTCCTCCACGACGGCCGCAAAACCCTCCGCAGCTACTCCACCCCCTTCAACCTCGCCCGCCTCGACCGCCAAAACTGGATGACCTCCGAAGAACCAGTCTGGTTCGTCCCCGAAGCCCTCATCGACGCCCGCCATCACAAAATACTTTCTCCCAAACAAATCAGCTCCCTCCGCCTCGCCGACCCGATCGAAATCGCCGCTGGTAAACTCACCATCGATGGTGCTAAACTCTAACCAGCTCTTCCGTCTTAACAACAAACTTCGTGTCTTTGCGAGGAGGTCTGACCGACGAAGCAATCTTCTTGAAGATTGCTTCGCTATGCTCGCAAAGACGAAATTAAATAAGTTAAATTTTATGGAAAATGAAAGTTTATACATCGTCTTCGAGGGCGTCGTCGGCACCGGCAAAAGCACCCAATCCAAGCAGCTCCTCACCTACCTTCAGCAAAAATTTCCTAATCGTCAGATAATCTGGACCCGCGAGCCCGGTGGCAGCGAAATTGCCGAGGCTATCCGCAAAGTCGTCCAAGGTACACCCTTCAATGAGCAGATGGACCCCGTTTGCGAAGCCTATCTCTACGCCGCTGCTCGCGCCCAATCCCTCCGCACCGTCGTCGCCCCAGTCCTCGCATCTGGCGGCATCGTCATCGCCGACCGCAGCTTTTTAACCAGCGTTGCCTGGCAAGGCTTTGGTCGCGAACTCGGTTTTGACGCCATTTGGAAGATCAACGAAGCCGCCGTCGGCGAATTCCTGCCCAATCTCGTTTTCTGCCTCGACCTCGACCCCACCGAAGCCTTGCGACGAACGAGCGACGCCGCCGGCGACAAATTCGAATCCCTCCCTCCGGCCTTCTTCGCCCGTTGCCGCGATGGCTATAACTTCCTCGCCAATCACCCAAAATTCTCCAACCTCTGGCAAACCATCGACGCTGCCGGCACCAAAGAAGAAGTCTTCCAACGAATTTTAGAGCGACTTCAGTCAGCGAAGACGAGTGGTGTGTCACTTTCGTCGACCGAGGAATAGCATTTTGCAGGCCGTCGATTCACCCAAGTGATAATCGACGAGCGTCAAAATGCCCGACCGAGAAAGAAAGGGACCACCCGAGTCTCGCGCTGACGATAGCTTAAGCCTTGAGCGAGGAGCGGGGACTACCCGAGTCTAGGGCTGACAGATAAACAAACAAAAAGCCCCAGACTTTTGTCCAGGGCTTTTGTTACTTAGTTTCTTTATGTGGCGTATGTTTGCCACAGGTAGGACAGAACTTCTTGATTTCCAAGCGCTCCTTCAACTTCTTCTTGTTCTTGAGCGAACGGTAGTTTGGCTCCTTACAAGCGGTACACTCCAATTTGATGAGATTTTCCTGAGACATAAAGCAAAAAAATTGATAGCGGAAGTCTAGTAGATTAGACCGATTCTGTCAACCGAGCTGAGCTCGGCTATTTGTACGCGAGGGAAGCTCAGCTTCCCTAACTAAATAGCAAATTAACTAGCTCAGCCGGTTGAAGCCAGCTCAGCTGGCTCAATTATTGGTCAAAAAGAGGTTTTTCCTCTATTCTACCCGCATCTGCGCCCTCTTCTTGAAATCACTAATCTCAGCAAAAAATACGGCAATACCGTCATTTTTGAGGACGCTAACATCGTTATTAACGACGAACAAAAAACCGCCGTCATTGGCCGCAATGGCGCTGGTAAGTCAACGCTGTTCAAGATGGTTCTAGGCCAAGAAGAGTTGGATTTAGGCCAAATTAAGCACCTGCCCGGCGTCCGTCTGGGCTACGTCGAGCAACATGCCGAGTTCCCGCCCCAGGAAACCGTCATCAATTTCCTCGAGCGCGTCAGCGGCAAAGCCGACTGGGAGTGCGCCAAACTGGCCGCCCGCTTCCAGCTCAAACGCGACCTCCTGACCACCCCGGCTGCCAACCTCTCCGGCGGCTATCGCATGCGGGTCAAACTCACCGCCA
>CAITFQ010000049.1 GCA_903891735.1 Candidatus Uhrbacteria bacterium
AGAAGAAAATATTTGGCTCTCTCAAAAGAAAATTGCCGAACTTTTTTCTACAACATCACAAAATATTACTCAGCACCTGGGAAATATATTTAAAGATGGCGAGATCGATGAGTTGGCAACTTGTAAGGATTTCTTACAAGTTCAAAATGAAGGCGGCAGAGACATTCAAAGAACCGTTAAAATGTACTCATTGGAGGCTATTATAGCCGTCGGATATCGAGTTAATTCTGAGCGGGGTACACAGTTCCGGCAATGGGCAACTAGCATTTTGCAGAGCTATATTTATAAAGGCTATGCACTGGATAGCGACCGTATGAAATACGGGTCTAGATTTAGTGCTAGATACTTCGAAGATCTCTACGAGGAAATAAAGGATATCCGTACCAGTGAACGGAGGATCTACCAAAAGATTACGGATATCTACGCTACAGCCATAGATTACTCACCAAAGGCTGATGAGAGTAAGCAATTTTTTGCAACGGTGCAAAACAAGCTGCATTTTGCTATAACTGGTAAAACAGCTGCTGAAATTATTGTTGATAGAGTTAGCAGCGAGAAAGATAAGATGGGTTTGACTTCGTGGCGTCGTTCGCCTGAGGGAAAAATCTTGCCTAGTGATGTCGTTATTGCTAAAAATTATTTAGCTGGTCAAGAACTTGAACATCTTAATCGCATAGGCAACATGTATCTCGATTATGCTGAAATGCAAGCAGCTAGAGGTAGGGCTATGACTATGCAAGATTGGGTTGATAAACTGAACGCATTTTTACAATTTAGTGAATACGAAATCCTTACCAATGCTGGTAAAATTAGTCACGAAGTTGCGGAAGCGTTAGCTCTCGGCGAATATGAGAAATATCGTATTGAACAGGATAGGAATTACATTTCCGACTTTGATCGTGAGGTGAAGAAAATAATGAAAACAAAAATGAAATAACTATGCCCACTCTCGTACGCGCCATCCTCGCCGATCTCGTCCATTACACCGTTTCCAAAACGGCGGCTTTAGAGCGTCTTGCCGAGCTAGAAGAACTAACGAAAACCTACGGGGGAGTCGCCGTCGTCAAAACTGTGCAGCGCCGCGCTAAGCCGGACAACCGCACCTACATCGGCAGCGGTAAAGTGGAAGAGATTGTGGCGGCAGGGAAGCTGCTCGGCGCTGATCTTTTGATTATCAACGAGGTGCTGAAACCGCAACAAATCTTCAATCTCGAAGAGCTTCTCAAAGGAGCCAAAATTCAAGTCTGGGATCGCATCGATTTAATCCTCCACATCTTCGACAAACACGCCAAGACCGCGGAAGCCAAGCTCGAAATCGAACTGGCCCGCCTGCGCCACATGGGTCCGCGCATTTTCAACATGGGTGCCGAACTCGGCCGTCAGCGCGGCGGTCGTGGTACGGTCGGCGGCAGTGGGGAAGGCAACACAGAGGCGATGAAACGCCACTTGCGCGAGCAAGAAAAGCAGATTTTACAAAAGCTCGAGAAATGCCAAAGCGTCCGCGACCAGCACCAACAGCATCGCAGGCGTCAGGCCAAGAAGACGGTGGCACTAGTCGGCTACACCAACGCCGGTAAAACATCGCTTTTAAACGCACTCGGCAAAAAACAGGAATACGCCGCCGACAAACTTTTCGCCACCTTGGACACCCGCGTGGCCGACGTTTACATCCCCGAATTAAACGCCACCATTTTACTCTCGGACACTATCGGCTTTATTGCCGGCCTGCCACCGCAACTCATTCGCGCTTTTCACAGCACGCTCTCCGAAGCCGCCAATGCGGATCTCCTCCTGCAGGTCATCGACGTGAGCGACCCCAAGTACCTCGAGAAAACTGCCGTCGTCGACGACGTCCTCTCGCAGCTCGGCCTCACCGACCATCCCAAACTTCTCGTCTACAATAAAATCGACGCTGTAAAGAAGCCCGCCGCGCTCAAAAAACTCCTCGGCAAATCAGCTATTTTAGTTTCCGCTCACAGCAAACTTGGCCTCCCAGAATTGAAGACCGCCATCGGCCAAAACTTCTCCACAACCTAGGTCGCAGTCTAGCCACTGATGTTGTATACTATGACTATCTAGTCACCGGTCTGCTTCTCTGTGGCCTATCACAATATCTTTCGTCGAATAACCACCCTCACTAGTCTCTCTGCCCTCGTCGGCGGAGTCTTGTCGTTTTGGCCTCGTGCTTTCGTCTTCGCGGCTGACGCTTCGAGCAGCTTAAACGACGTTGGGACGACGGCTGGCTTTGCCCAAACTGATCTCCTCACCATTGTCGGCAACGTCATCAAAGTCATCCTCGGTCTCCTCGGTGTCATCTTCTTGATCCTCATTATTTACGCCGGCTTCCGCTGGATGACCGCCGGCGGCGACGAAAAGCACATTGAGAAAGCCCGCAAAACTTTAGTCAACGCCACCATCGGTATCATCATCGTCTTGGCCGCATATGGCATCGCCACTTTCATTTTGAACGCGCTTGGCGCTGGCTCCGGCAGCAGCAGTAACAGCACTAGCAACGGCACCGTGTCCGTCGAGGCTCTCTCTGGCTCGCTCGGCGCCGGCATTATTCGCGACCACTACCCAGACCGCAACGCCACGGATATCGCTCGCAACACCCACATCATGGTCACCTTCGCTGAAGCCATGGACATCCCCTCATTTATCAAGGATTACAATACTAACGGCACTGGCACCGACGTTTCGGACGACACTAGCAGCGGCACCCTCATCGACAGTTCACTGGTCAAAATCTCCACCATCGACCCGAGCACTGGCCTGGAAGTTGTCAGCACCGACGTCGACGTCTACTTCACCGACGACCTCAAAACTTTCACCTTCGTGCCACAAGGCTACCTCGGTTCCGCTACCGCCGACACTCTCTATACTGTCAGCTTGAGTACCAACATCAAAACCGCGGACCAAGCCGACGCATTCACCGGCGTCTACTCTGGCGGCTACGAATGGTCCTTCACCGTTGGCACCACCGTCGACCTCACGCCACCTCACGTTGTGTCTGTTGTTCCGGCTGAGAATGAAACTTTCGATCGCAACATCGGCGTGGAAGTCACCTTCAGCGAGGCCATTGACCCAACCTCCTCTACCGGCACGCGCACGGCTGACAGCGGCTTCCAGAATATCCAAACCGTCAGCGCTGCCACGGGCACAGCCCAAGCTGGTACTTACCAGATCAGCAACGGTTACAAAACCATCACCTTCACCTCCACCGACGCTTGCGGCACAAACTCCTGTGGTTCCACTATCTATTGCTTGCCTGCTAACGACGACATCACGCTCAAAATTGCGTCCGCTACCACCACCAAGAGTCCTCCTCAAGCCGACAGCTTCCCTTATGACGGTATCGTCGACGCCGCCGCTAACAGTCTTGACGGTAACGACGACGCTACTGCTGGCGACGACTTCCCAGATTGGACTTTCTCTACTTCCGGCGACATCAACTTGAAGGGCCCCAGTATCAGTACTATTACGCCGAACATTCTGGGTGAGAACCAGGCTCTCGATCAAGCCGTCGTCATCACTTTCAAGGACGTGATGCGCACTCTCAGCCTAACTAGCGCCAACGTCAGCATGAGTAACAAGGAGACGAGTACCGGCGGCAGTCACGAAATGTGGTTTAACCCACGCAGCGTTAGCCTCGACGCCACCGGTGCCGAAGTCACGGATCCCATCAACCAAGCCGCCGTCCAAACGCAAACCACCATCAGTCACGGCACCTTCCTCGCCTCCGAGGGCGGTAAGACTTACCTCTACGGCGTCCTAGCCAGTCAGGATATCGAAAACGAGTATCAGAACTGTTACGTCCCAGCCGCTGGCCCTGACGCCAGTGGGGCTGATTGCGCCGTTGATAGCAGTAATCCTTCCTGCTGCAACGGTTCGGCTCAGTCGGCTACTTGTGACCTTTTGCCCGTTACTCCTTAGCCCTCAGCTATGCGTGTGTTCCGCCTAAAATACGTTCTCCCAGCTCTCGTGGCCGTCCTAGCCACTGGCGTATTTTTGCACGCCCCGCATCTCTTAGCCCAAACTACTAGCAGTTTACAAGACGTCGGCACCGCCTCCGGCCTGACTGCGGAAGATCCTAAAGTCATCATCGCTCGTATTATCCGCGTGGTCATTGGCGTACTCGGCATTCTCTCAGTTCTCATCGTCCTCTACGGCGGCTTTACCTGGATGACGGCGGCTGGCAACGAAGAAAAGCTGGAACGCGCCAAAAAAATCTTGGTCCGTGGCTTCATCGGCTTGGCCATCATCCTGATGTCCTTTGCCATCGCCAGTTTCATTCTCTCCGCCTTGCTCAACTCAACTGGTGCTGGCAGCGGCAACGGCAGCGATAACGGTAGCGGCGGTGGGGGCTTTGGCGGCAGTAGCAGCACCTCGGCTTTCAGTGTGACGGATTACTCGCCCGACGGTCCAGTCGCCATTCGCAACGTTCTCCTCAAAGTCACTTTCTCTAAAACTCTAGATTCTAGCACTCTGGACGGCAATCTCGTCGTCACCAATGCCAGCAGCGGGGCAGTCGTCGACGGTACCATCACCGTCAGCGGCAACAGCGCCAGTTTCCGTCCCAACACCGCTTGTCCTTCGCCGAATGAAGATCGCTACTGTTTTGACTCCAACACCGCCTTCAACGTGGCCGTTTCCGAAAAAGTTAAAAGCAGCAACGGCACCACCCTCGTTTGCACTACTACCAGCTGCGCCTCCTCCTTCACCACCGGCAGCTTAGTCGACACTGAAAACCCCACCGCCACTATCACTGTTCCCACCGGCAGCGTGGAATCTGGCTCGTCCGCCGTCGTCCAAGTTCATGCCACCGACGACAGCCAGGTTGCCGACGCCAATTTCAGCGCGGCTGACGTCCAGTTCGACTCCGTTGGCGCGACCGGCGATAACTTAGCCGACGTCACTATCGAAACCAACTGGGACACCACTGCTCTGGCCGACGGAACTAGCTATAAGCTAAGCACCACCGTTACCGACATCGCCGGCAACACCAGTGACGATACCATTCACGTCACGGCTCGTGGCCCGTGGTGTTTTAACGACGTCATTGACACCAGCCACG
>CAITFQ010000050.1 GCA_903891735.1 Candidatus Uhrbacteria bacterium
CCGGCGAACGGACGCAGGGCTTCGGCGGCTTGAGTAGCGGTATCGATGTGGAGAATACCGTGTGCGTGGAGAGTTGAGGCGGCGGTGACGATAATGAAGAACATGACAATGTTGGAGAAGAACATGCCTATGACGGTATCGATGCGCATGCCTTTAACTTCGAGTGCGATGTTTGGTTTGACTATTCCCTTCTCTTCCTCGACTTCCTCGTCAGCTTGCCAGAAGAAAAGATAAGGCGAGATGGTGGTGCCGAGGACAGCGACGATATTCAATATATACGTCTTGTGCCAGCTGAAACTCGGGATCAGCGTCGACCAAGCGATTTGGCCCCAATTTTGGTGGACGACGAAGACGGTGACGACGTAGGCGACCAGCGACAAGGTCAGGTACTTGAGGAATTTGGCGTAACGCGGATAGCTGACGAAGATTTCGAGGACGAGGGTGAGGAGGGTAAGGACGAGCAGCCAGACGTAGAATGGGACATCGATTAGCAACTGACCGGCCGAGGCCATGGCACCCAAGTCGGCCCCGAGGTTGATGGTGTTGGCGATGACGAGTAGGCCGACGGCGATGTAGAGAACGGGGCGAGCGTAATGTTTACGAATGGTGCCAGCTAGACCGCGGCGCGTGACGAGGCCAATACGGCCGCACATTTCTTGCACGGCGGTCATGAAGGGAAAGCTAAACAACGCTAACCAGAGTTGACTGTAGCCGAATTGGGCGCCGGTTTGGCTGTAGGTACCAATCCCCGAAGGATCGTCGTCGGCGGCGCCGGTGATGAAGCCGGGGCCTAATCTCTGCCAGAAGTTTTTTGCGGGCCGCTTAGCCATAACAACGAGCGTCGATTATTTGGTGACTGGGAACATGGACGGGTCGATGGTGCGCTCGAAGCAGACCTGACCAGTAATGTGCGACCAGCTGCTGTTGTAGAGGTCGTAAGCAGCACGAGGTGTGGTTGGCTGGCTGGTTTTAACATCGTTGCTCGTGGAGTTGTTGGTGGCGAAAGTGGCACACAAAGCAAAACCAGGAGCAGTGGCGTCGCCTAAGCTATCGCGATATTCGTAGGCAGCACTGGTCTCTGGATCAACTGGTACGATGAAACCGTTCAGTGAATTCGATAAATCGCTTAGCGAAGCTGGGAGGCTATGTTTGTTGGAATAGTAGTTGATGACTTCGTTTTGAATCGTCGATAAATCATTAACGCGTTGCTCGTCAAAACGAACGGCGCGTTGTTGGGCCGGGCTGCCGACCAGGACGAAGCCGAGGATGATAACGGCGACGAGGATAACCGAGTCTTTGATGGCGGCGATCAGGGGGAGTTTAGTTTTGACGGAGACGTCGCGGCGCAAGTCCCAAAGGTAATAGCCGAAAACGCCAGCAGAAGTTAAGAGTACGATGAGGACTTTGAGGATGAAGCGGGTGGTGATTTCGCCGTTTAAGAAATAGTTTACGAGTGTCACTAAGTCGACCATCATGCTGACAGCAGTGACGGTCAGGGTGAGATAGACGAGCCACTTTTTGAGGCCACTGATTTTACCGCTGGCGCCCTTGGCGAGTAGCCAGGAGAGGACGAGGAAGACTGGCCAGACGACAATTAAGACAGCCATGCAGGCGCGAATGGTGTCGAGCGAGCTGACGTAGGAATAGCTCAAGGCGTCGGGGAATTTTACGTTGACGTACTGAAAGAGCAGCGCCATGAAGCTAACAACGCAGGTGTAGAGCGTGCCAAAAGCGAGGAGGTTGCCGAAGACGTCGCGCGCGAGGGAGTGAGTGGTAGGCTGAGCTGACTTCATAGAGCAATGATTAGATTGCTCTGAGTATAGCAGATTTAGGCGGTGATGGCATCTTTTTTAGTACTAGCCAGATAGGCCACAGTGCCAGCGATAGCGATGAGGAAAATAGCGCTAGTGACCACTGTACCGAGACCAAGGCCACCGTCGTCGGGTGTTTGTGAGAGCCAGTCGCCGAGCGAGGCCCCAAGTGGACGAGTCAGGATGTAAGCGATCCAGAAAGCGAGAACTGGATTGAGCTTGAACTTTTTATAAGCAAAGTAGACAGCCCCGATAAGGACGGCGAAAATTACAGCCGATAAGAGATAACCGACGCTGAAAGTTTCGGCTACCAAGTCGCCACTAGCTGTGCCAAGAGCAAAGGTGAAGAGAATAGCTAGCCAGTAAAAGACTTCGCGACGTGGAGTGGTGATGGAGTGAATGGATAATGTTTGCTCGTGCTGATACCAGGCGAAGAAAACTCCGGCTAGAATGACAGCGAAAACTATAGTCGAAGTTAGCAGTGGGACACCGAGGTTGTCGCTTAAGTTGTCGGTGATGAGGGTGCCAACAATACTGATGAGAACAACGGCCAGCCAATAGCGAACGGGTTGGTACTTATCCGTCGAGAATTGCCAGCAGAGGGCAAGAATGAGCAGACAGCTCATGACGAAAGTGGTACCGGAAAGGCCGAGGTTGAAGTGGATATTCAGATAATCGGCGGCTGTCTCCCCCACGGTGGTGCAGAGAACTTTGATAATCCAGAAATAAGCAGTGATAGCTGGAACCTTGCTTAAGAAATTGCTGAGCTGGTTTTTCATATTTGGTTCATGATTACTCGACAATGATAGTGGCGGTCATGGTCGGGTGAATGCCGCAGTGATACTTGTAGGTACCCTTGGTGCTGAAAGTTTGCGAGTAAGTGGCGCCTTTGGCGAGTGAGCCGCTGCTGAACGAGCCGTCGTCGGCCACGATGGTATGAGCCATGCTGTCAGAGTTGGTCCAGGTGACTTTGGTACCGGCTTTAACGGTGATGCTGACGGGTGAGAATGCGAAACCACTGATGGTGATGGCTTGGGCTGAAATGACTGGAGTGGGTGGCGTGGTGCTCTTAGTAATTGGAACGGCAGTGACTGGAGTTGTAGTAGTCGTGGTCGGCGAGCTCAGCTCGCTTGTTGGACCAGCTGAGCTGGCCGTTGGGTTTGCGGTGGAAGCTGAGCTCCCACTTGATTCGTTAGTAGCTGCGGGTGTGGTAGTGGTTGAGGTGGTAGTTGAGGAACAACCGGCGCCGAGCACGAGAGTACTAGCGCAGACGAAAGCGAAGAGAGATTTTTTCATATGGTTTGATTATATCATTGAATACAAAAGAGCCCCACTGCGGAGCTCTCATGTTTACTTACTAGACAATTATCTTGTCGCCGCGGATGATGCGAATCAGCACGACGATGATGGCGATGATGAGCAAGATGTGAATGAAGCCGCCAAAGACGTGGGCGGTCACGAGACCAAGTAACCAAAGGATAAAGAGAATGACGGCGATAGTCCACAACATATTAGGCTGTTAAAGAATTAGGATGCTTACTTTTTGAGATCCTGGTACTCAGCCTCCATGGCGTGCCATTGATCGCGCAGAGCTTGGACGACGGAGTCCTTAGCGTCGATAGCCATCTCCTTTTTAGCGGCGTATTCGTCGACGATAGTGCTGACCAAAGCGTCGTAGTTTTCTTTGGTGACGTCCTCCAGATCATGGAGACTGCGCTTAACTTTTTTAGCGAGTGCTTTGACGTCGTCTTGCAAATCTTCGCTCAGTCACTGACCTTCTTTGGTGAAAGCAAGACCGATAACTGCGCCTGCAGCTAAGATGCCACCGAGAATGATGCCCTTCTTGAATTTATTTTCCATAGGGCGAATATTTACTCCTATTTACACCCTACTCTTGATTACGATAAATAGCTACCACCGCGCCGATAATGACAGCTGTAACCGCCTGGATTTTTTTGCAGATAGTCTTGATGATAGCTTTCAGCGGGAAAGAAAGTAGTGAGGGGTTCCAGGCTGGTGGCGACTGGTTTGGGCCAGCAGCCGGATTTGTTGACGACAGCAATCATATAGTTCGCTTCGTCAAGCTCGGTTTGATCGGCATAAAAAATGGCCGAACGATAAGCGTCACCGACGTCATTGCCCTGCCGGTTGAGAGTGGTGGGGTCATGGACTTGAAAAAAGAAATCGAGGAGGCGGCGGAAGTCGGTGACGTTAGCATCGTAGGTAATCTGTAGGGCTTCCGCGTGACCGGGGTGATCGCTGTAGGTTGGGTTAACGTTGCTACCGCCAGTATAACCAGCCTCGGTGTCGACGACGCCTGGCTGCTGGCGAAAAAGCTCTTCGAGGCCCCAGAAGCAGCCGCCAGCAAGGACTGCAGTTTTTAATGTCGAACTCATAAACGTCGATTAATGGGCGGCGAGTTGCTGCATAGCGGTGCCGAATTCCGCGTCCGTGGCTTGATCGCCGTCGAGGAGAGCGAAGTGATTAGCCTGCCAGTGTGGGAGAGCTGACA
>CAITFQ010000051.1 GCA_903891735.1 Candidatus Uhrbacteria bacterium
AGATTGCTTCGCTGCGCTCGCAATGACGAGACAGTTTTATGAAAAAACTTTTGTTGAAGATTTTGCAGGCGCGGGCGAAGGCGGTAATGACGGAGTTTAAGCCGACCGTGGTAGCGGTGACGGGATCGGTTGGCAAGACGTCGACGCGGGAAGCGATCGCGCTTGCCCTGGCCGGTAGTTTTGCTGTACGGACGCCGCAGAAGAATTATAATAATGAGTTTGGTTTGCCGTTGGCGATTTTGGGTGAGGCGAGTCCGGGCAAGAATCCGGTTAAGTGGTTGGGATTATTGGTGCGCTCGTTTAACATCAAGAAGTATCCGAATATGTTGGTGCTGGAGTATGGCGCTGATAAGCGCGGTGACATTGGGACGCTATGTGATATCGCTGAACCAGATGTGGCGGTGATTACGGCTATCTCGCCGGTGCATGTAGCTAATTATCGTAGCTTGGACGAGCTCGTACTGGAGAAGCAGACGCTGGCGATGAGGACGAGTAATGAGGGGCTAGTGGTGCTGAACGCCGACGACGCGACGGTGGCGGCCATGCAGACGAGTATTGTGACGCCGATAACGACTTATGGCATTGATGATGCGGCCGATGTTGTGGCTGGCGATATTATCGTGACTACCAAGCCGACAATTTCGACTAGAGCGCTGGTGAGAGTTGGCGCTGAAGAGGCTGAACTGGTACTCGATAATTGCTTGGGTCGAACTTCGGTCAGTGCTTGCTTGGCGGCGCTGGCCGTGGCCAAGTATTTCAAAATCGAGCTCAACGATGCGGTAGCTCGCTTGAATAAAGGCGTTAAGCCGATGCCAGGGCGCTTGAATCCATTAGCCGGGATTAAGCAGACATTGATTATTGATGACACTTATAACGCGGCACCAGCGTCGGTTGCGGCAGCACTCGAGGTGTTGCATGGGTTTGTGCCGCGACACGACCTTTCTTCTAAGGGAAATCGGCGAATCGCGGTGCTGGGCAAGATGGCGGAACTCGGTAATTTGTCGATGAGCGAACATGAGGCGGTCGGCAAGCAAGTGGCCGAAGTCGCTAATATCTTTATCGCTGTTGGTGAAGAGATGAAAGCGGCGGTTGCAGCGGCCAAGATGGCTGGTATGAAGTGCGGTGATGTGGTGTGGTTTGCGACGCCGACCGAAGCTGGAAGATGGCTTGATGCGAATATCGAAACTGGTGACATCGTTCTAGTAAAAGGCTCGCAAAGTGCCAGAATGGAAAAAGCAGTCCGCGACGTGCTGGCTGAGCCATTACGTAGTAGCGAACTGCTGGTTCGTCAGGAAAGGTATTGGTTACGCCGCTAATTCAGAGCGTCGTTCTGCTTCGAGTTCGGCTATTAGTTGATCATGATTAGCAGCGGAGCGTAGGCTAGGAGCTGTTTTATACCTAGGCGCAGTGTCGGCTCGACCTGGCCCCATAGACGTTATTTCTTTGAGGGCATTGCTCTTAGCTCTTGTCTGCCAATCCTGCTCCCGTTCTTTGAGCTGGGTTAGATGATTGTCGAGATCGCGAATACGTCCCCAGTTGAGCGGATTCCAGCTACTAAGCTTTGCTCGTTCAGCACTGATAGATTTAATTTGGTTGTTAAGTTTGGTAGTTTCTTGGCGTATTTTGGCGCGTTCTTGTTCTACAGCCAGGCGGCGGGCGAACTGGGGAGTCGCTTCATCGTCTGGATTGTGATCGTCAGCTGAAACCAATTTTTTATCAACGATCATCTGTTTAGCACGAAGTTTGTCGAGTTCTTCTAGATCTCGGTCGCTGAGATCATTGATATTTTCTAATTTATTGATATCTTTATCCAGTACGTCGCGGTATTTGCTGATGTTTACATCTTGCAGATCTCTGTGCATTTCTTGAGTTAAATGTAAATCTTTGGCATGAATGCCGCGCATGTCGATAGTCGGTCGGGGAGCTTTCCACTCAGCGTTGGC
>CAITFQ010000052.1 GCA_903891735.1 Candidatus Uhrbacteria bacterium
CTGACCCCTTATTCCCACTAAATAGTTTACCGCCATCAAACCTAAACAGATAGCTAATGCGGCTAGAGCAATGACGAGCCGTAAACGGTTACGTGTGTGCCAATTTGTGAAACCAGGCTTGATCATATGGTTAATGCAACTTACTTGCATTTAGAATAACATCGTGCTATCATGCTGTCAAATATGCCAAACTCTTCCTCACGCGCCACAACGTCGCCAGCCATGTTAGAGCTAGCCAGGATGCTCGCGTCGTGCGATCTCAAAGTCACCAGGCCTCGTTTAGCAGTCCTAAAAATCCTCAAAAACAGCACCACCCCTCTCTCGGTGCAAGAACTCGCGGCCGCTCTCCCACCCCTCCCAACTATTAATGGAGTCACTATCTATCGCATTTTAGAGTCATTCACGGAGCGTGGCCTAATCCGTCTAGTGAACCTCCGTCACAATCACCTCGATTACGAGCTGGTCGAACGTCACGACGATCATCACCATATTGTCTGCACCAAGTGCGGCTTAATCGAAGACTTCTACGGCTGTGGCGCCAGCAAGCTGATGAGTGCCGCTATCAAAAACAGCCGCCACTTTGCGACTGTCAATGAACATTCGGTCGAACTGTTCGGCCTCTGCAAGCACTGCGTTAAGCTGTAGCTTAAGCGCGAGCTTTCTTAGCCAACTGTGCCTTGCTTGGCTTCTTCTTATCCTTGTTCGCTGAAGCATCTCCTTTACCCATAAGTTTTATTTAAGACTTATGAGTGGAGTATATCATAAAGCGGGGTAAGGGCGTAGTCGGTAGCGGGGTAGTTTAAGATTTCGTTTCGACAAAAACTAATACATTTACACGTTACTTAATAATTAGGTAAAAGGGAATCCGCGCCAATACTTGGCCTCGCTGTGTCTCAACACTGACTCGCCACTTTCCCGCTAACAAACTTGTTTTATAAGAATACCCGCGATACCCCTCGCTGCGTTCGCCAGTCATTCGATAACTTAAAAGACTCTCCGTCACCCATTCTTTCTTGGTCGTATCATAGTACTGCCAGCGGTGGACGAGTGTAGTCGACAGATCTGTCGGTGCCGCCACCACGGTAAAGGCATAAATCGGATCGCCTTGCTTAATGGTCATGGTAACGCCCGGAATGAGCTTTTCCCACCAGCTCTCATTGGCCCCAATCAGGACGTATTCGCCGTTACTCCTGGCCACATTATAATCAATACTGGCTTCCCGCAGCGACAACGGAATTGGCGGAATAATATTTAAATAGTAAGCACCATTCATCAGTAGGAAGACGACACCGCACGTCGCCAACATCGTGAATCGTTTCTTTGTCATCCGTCCAACCTTTGTTAGCAGCCACACAAATAAAGTCATGAATAGCAGGCTCAAGACGCCAGCCATGACAAACACTTGCGGCTCGAGCGAGTTAAACACAAACGATGTCAAAATCGCCAACAACGAGAACATAGAAAAACTCAGCACACCTACCTGCACTTCTGGCCGCAAAAAATGTACTCGC
>CAITFQ010000053.1 GCA_903891735.1 Candidatus Uhrbacteria bacterium
ATCAGTGTAAACTCTCCAATAGTTACTACTTTAACCATAGACGATGAAGTAGCTGTGTCGTATAATATGCTGAGACTCATTCCCTATGCCTTCCTTAATCGACAAATACCTCCAACAATTTCTCGAATACCTCGAAATCGAGCGCGGTCGCTCTTTGTTGACCGTCAAAAATTATAATTTCTACCTCCGTCGTTTCATCGACTGGGCCAAAATCAATCAGCCAAGCGACATCACCCAAGAACTCGTCCGCCAATTTCGGTTATATTTAAACCGCGATCTCGCCGGCCGCGAAGAAGAAACACTCCAAAAAACCACCCAAAACTACCACCTAATTGCCTTGCGCTCGTTCTTAAAATTCTTAGCCAAGCGCGACATCAAGAGCCTCTCCCCAGAAAAAATCGAGCTCGCCAAACAAGAAGGCCGCCACGTCAGCTTCCTCGAGGCGGAGGAGTTGAAACGCATGCTCCTGCTCGCCGCCCGCGACACCTCCCTCGTCGGCCTCCGCGATCGCGCCATCTTGGAACTCCTCTTTTCCTCAGGCCTCCGCGTCTCCGAACTCGCCAATTTACTCATTGAACAAATCAACCTCAAGCTGGACGAATTCACCATCAAAGGCAAAGGCAGCAAGCACCGCGTCGTTTTCTTGTCGCCATCCGCCAAACAATGCCTCAAAATGTACCTCGAAGCTCGTCAGGACGTCGCCCCCTTCATGTTCGTCCGCCACGATCGTGCCAAAAAAGGTGGTGTCGCCGCCCTCACCCCCCGTTCCGTCCAGCGCGTTATTGACGGTTTCGCCCGTAACGCCGGCATCACCAAACGCGTCACCCCGCACACCCTCCGCCACACTTTCGCCACGGATCTGCTCCGTAACGGCGCCGACATCCGCTCCGTCCAATCCCTCCTCGGCCATTCGAGCATCGTCACCACCCAAGTCTACACTCACATCACGGACAAAGAACTGAAGCGCGTCTACACCAAATTCCACGACCAACCCGAGGCGAAATAATTAGTGATACAAATTCACTAGCGCATTCAACGGCACATTCGTCAGCACTTTCGCCTCAATCTCATCTTTCGTAATCACCGCAAAATGCGTCGGATGAGTAATCACTACCTCCCCTGGCCGCGCCGACGTAACAGACTGTGATTCCCCTTCAGCTACCTCGACAGTTATCTTATCGCCATCAATCTGCCGCACATATGCATAAGGATAACCCCCTGGAACATTCGGTATAAATACAACATCTCCAATTTTTACAGCTTTATCACGGTAGTCATGGATAATTCGATGAAAACTACTATTCACTTCGCCGGGCATCGTCCAACCATTGTAAGCAACTGGCATGGCGACTTTAGTGAATAGTGGAATCGCCGCCCCTAAACAGGCGAAGCAGAACAGTACCAACGCACTAACTGCTGACAGCAAACGCACCGGCACGGTAAATTCACGACTCACTAACCAACCAATCGTCGGCAAGGGAAAAATCAATGCCCCAAGCAGTCTCGCCTGCAAGGTATAACCAATCATCATTCGCCATGCCCACCAAGCACACAACAAATATAACGCGAACATCACGCCAACTATTGCTACGTACTCTAAACTAGTTTGCCACAGCACCAAACCAGCGCCCGCCAGCAAAATCAAAACTGATAAACCAACCAAGCCTAGAATTCCAGCCTTCGGTCTCTTCGGTAACGGTGCATACTCCAACTCCTCATCTTTTACCGCTGTCCAACCAGCCAAAATACTGCCAAACAGCAACACCATCAAGATCGTTTTAACGGTCAGGTGAGTGACGTCAAACACTGTCCCGGCCAGTGATCCCATTGTAATACTCGTATTTGATGGAATCATCATCGCCACCAACCACACCGCAATCAAGCCAACCCACAACGCCAACATCCCTCGCTGATACGCCTTCGTTAGGACGACAGTTTCTCGCTCATCCGCTGGCTGACGTGAGAACCACAGTAAATTCTTAAACATATTATTTTTCATAAATGAAGATTTGTTCAATCGGCGTGGCGAAGAACTTGGCGCACTTGTCAGCCAGGTGCAGCGTCGGCTCGTACCGCCCTTGCTCAATGGCAATAATCGTCTGCCTAGTCACGCCCAAGGTCGACGCCAGCGCTTCCTGGGTCATACCCTTAGCCGTCCGTAATTCTTTGAGGTGCGAAGTAATGGGAGGCATGTATTGATGTAAAATATACTTTACAATTACAATGTAAAACACTATTTACATTATGTCAAGCGCCAGCCCCAAACTCGTCATCTCTAAAACCAAAATAATCAGCCAAGATTAGCCAAATAAACCACACTCAGTCTTGACAAAAGGCTCATTTTTTGCTATACTTAACTCGAGTATCGCGCCGCGAACTAGTTCCCCCAACCCTCAACCGACACTCAGGAGTCGCCCATCCCAACAGGGGAACGGCACTCTCGGGTGTCGTTCTTCATTTCCCCATCATTTTTCCTAGTGTATAATCCCGCCACATGAAAAAACCCCACATCATTATTGTCGGCGGCGGGTTCGCCGGCCTGGAAGTCGCTCGCGGTCTCTTGCGCCCCCTCAAACAAGGCAAAATCAAACTCACCCTCATCAATTCGACGAATTACTTCCTCTTCACGCCACTCCTCCACGAAGTTGCCACCGGCGGCCTCAGCGCCTCCTCTGTCGCCGAGCCCCTCCGCGAAGTTTTCGTTAATACTAAAATCAACATCATTCAAGGCCTGGTCACCCAGGTCGACGCCGACCAAAAAATAATTTCGTTGAATGATCAGCAACTCTCCTACGACATCGCAGTAATAGCCACCGGTGCCACCACCAACTACTACGACACCCCCGGCGCCAAAGAGTACACCCTCCCCCTCAAAACTCTCGCCGACGCCATTAACATCCGCAGTCGCATCATCGACGCTTTCGAAACCGCCTCTCTCCTCACCGACACCGCTCAGCGCCGCGAATTATTATCCTTCGTTATAGTTGGTGGTGGTGCCACTGGTGTCGAACTCGCCGCCGAGCTGGCCGAATTCGCTTTCAGTATTGAACACCGCTATTTCGAAATGAGCAGCAGTTGCCTCCGTAAAAACGAAGTCACTGTCACGCTCGTCAGCACCAGCGCCGAACTCCTCGCCCAATTCCCTGCCCCCACTCGCCAAGTCGCCGCCGCCCGCCTCCAAGGGCTCGGCGTCATTCTCCGTCTCGGCGTCGCTGTCGGCGAAGTCGAACAGGACGGTGTCAACCTCAATGACGGCTGGCGCATCCCCTCTTCACTCACCATCTGGACCGCCGGCGTTAAAGCGACCTTACCGCAGTTCATTGACGAGTCAACCAAAGCTAAGCTTTGGTCGCAAACAAACAACCGAGCTGAGCTCGGCGCGTTCATCCTCGGTGATGCAGCCACCGGCCTCCCCCTACTCGCTCAAGTCGCCGTCGCGCAAGGCAAAGTCGTCGCCCGCAACATCCTCCTCCACCTCAAAGGCCGCCCCCTTCTTAACTTCGTTTATCACTCCAAAGGCAGCTTTGTCTCCCTCGGCCAGTGGTTCGCCGCCGGCACCATCGGCAAAATAAATATGAGTGGCCGTTTAACCTGGTGGCTCTGGCGCACCATCTACCTCTTCAAATTCGCCAGCAACAAAAAACGCCTCCGCATCATTCTCGACTGGACCCTCAACCTTTTCTATCCCCGCGACGTGACTAGATTTTAAAACAAAAACTCCCGACAATTCGGGAGTTTATTGTTTGCATAACTATTAAAGTACCTTCGCTCCCATGGGCATCATTCCCGGAGCAATCTTATCCTCAAGTATACTCATCACCTGGCTAACAATCACTGTTGGCGGCTGAGCCACTTTCTTCATCTCCAAACCGTTGTGCTTAATGAATTCGTCACCAATTGTCGACGGCGAAATCAAACCAGTTGGCAAGTAATAAGCTGCTACGCTTTGACTGTAATGACGATTAAGTTCTTCAACGAACGATGCGATACCAGCATTAATCAGTCCGTACAGCATCAAGCTCATCGGTTTCTGCCCAGTCTTACCAGCACACCACACAAACTTCATAGGCTCGGGCTGTTCACTGAATCTCTTGATCAGCATCTTGCTTAGCAACGCGCTACCAATCAGCTTGGCGCCCACACAAGCCTTAATCCCATCTTCGGTTAACTCGGTCAAACCACCATGTCCGCCCTCAGTATCCGCCAACATCATGGTAATATCGACCCTCTTCACTTCGCTGAGCAATTTATCAATACTCTTCTCACTCGTAATATCGCACGCTCGTTCATGCCAACCAGCCTTATCGATTTTCTCAGCACTCCTGCTGTACAACCAAATCTCATAGCCCAACTTGTGCAAAGCCATTGCCACAAAGCGACCAATCGACTTTGTCTTAGTCCCCGCAATCAAGGCCGTCTTCCTGGCCGGCTTTTGGCAAACCAACATCGCCCAACCCATCTTGCCAGTCTCAACCGCCGCCACAATCCCTTCATAACGCTTCTTCAGTTCGCTATAAGTCACATCGCTTTTACTTTCATGAGCCTTCATCTTCTTAGCTAGTTTGGCATACGTCAAAATCATATCGCCATCCAGCTGCTCGGCCTTTATTACTTTAAGGCCAGTCGCCGCCAATACTTTCTGATACATTTTGAAACTAAAACCTTCAGTCCAATTGACCAACTTGTACACCAAATCATGAGCCTCATCGCTTAACTCATTCTGCTTCGTCTCCGCCAAAAAGTCAGCTAACGCGAACACACCGCCTGGCTTTAACAAGCCATAAATACTCTCGTACAACGCCTGTTTATCTGCCACCAACATAATCGCATCCTGGCTAATCACGTGGCTGAACATCTCGCCATCTTTGAACACCACTTTCAATTCACT
Source organism: Candidatus Uhrbacteria bacterium (assembly GCA_903891735.1). GTDB lineage: Bacteria > Patescibacteriota > Patescibacteriia > UBA9934 > UBA9934 > UBA11707. Next base: position 4,889 of record CAITFQ010000053.1, read on the forward strand.
CCCACTGGCGCGCACAAACTGCACCCGCACGCGCGGCAACTTCTTATCTTTACGTTCCTCATTCAAAGCCCGCAAATAAATTCTCGCGTCTTTAATTTGTTCATCACTCAAATCAACGCCGACGCCACTGCAGCCAAACTTCGCACACATCTCAATCAACGTCTTGCCGGTCCCGCAACCAACATCCAGCACCGTCGAACTCCTCGTCAGCGGCACCACTGTTTCAATATTGGCGATCAAGTGTTCAGTTGCCTGCTTATAAGCCTTCGTCAACGAATCCTTAGCACTCTTAAACAAACCCACATGCAGCGTGTGCTCACCCTCATCCCACGTTTCGTCGTAGTACTTCTTCAAAAAGTTAAACTTCTCGCGCGTCACTTTTTCTTGCTTAATCATATCGTTTATTTATTACTTAAGAACGCTGACATCTGCCCCAACAATTTGTAAGTCTTCACTCTTATCGACTCCTGCGTCTTCCAACCTGCTCGATACGCCAGCACACAATTCGCGAGCGCCTTATGTAGCTTCCAATCACTCTTATCTATCATCGGCAACCCCAGCACATCCTTTCTCGGCAGCCCCGGATAGACGTCGAGAAAGCCATGAATCTCACCCCTCACCATCCTCTCGGTCAGCGCCTGCTGATCCACCGCATTACCATCCGCCGTATTAATGAACAGCGCACCCATCTTCATCTCATCAATAAATCTTTTATCGATTACATTATCAGCCTTATGCGCCGGCACATGCAGCGACACCACGTCACTTATCCTCGCCAACTCGTTGAGCTCCACATATTTAATGCCCAGCTTTTCTTCGTTTTTCTCATCTCGCATCTTCGAGTAATAAACGACTTCAAAACCTAAACTCTTCGCCGTTCGCGCTACCAGCTGTCCAATCCTCCCCAGTCCAATCACCCCAAAAACTTTATCGTTAAACTCATAGCCAGACGTTGGGAGCATACGCACATCAACTAGTTTTTCTGGGAACATCACTTGCATCATCTTAACCTCAATCTCATTTACATTTTGACTATCGAAGTAAATAACTTCGTTTTCCGCCAAGAACTTATAGGTCGACGCCAGCGTAAAATCATTAATCGTTTTCACATCAACGACTACACCAAAAGTCCGGAACGCCATCACTGCCTTATCAGTCTCATCGACATTCAACAAACCAATAAACTTCCCCTCGATCATTCTCTCCGGAATCAACTGCGCCAAATCCTTTTTCGCAAAATCAAACTTAACCTGCCCCAACTTATGAAAGTGGTGGCCGAACTTTCCGAGCCTCGTATTTTTCTCGTTCTCTGGCAACAACCGAATCCGACTAAACACATCATTAACGAGCGCATTCTTAACTTCGTCTTCACTTCTTACCGAGCTTACACTCGCATAATTCCTCATCAGCAACTGCCACATTCCCGCAAACACCACCTCTGCTACTGCCTCGGTGCCATAATCAGGAATATTCTTCACTACAATCCCAAGCTCGTGCGCCAAGTCGACGTTAATCCGATGTTCCTTCTCATGCGTCCAAAAAATCACCAGCTTCAACTGTGGATTCAATCTTAAAATCTCATCCGGAATATTCGTCCAGCAACTAATAATCACCTCAGCGCCTGCTACTCGATTCATCAACAGCTGTAGTGGCGTATTACCTGCGCCCAATTCCGTATAGCACTTAGTATTGGCAAACAACTCCGGCTGTTCGCTAAACTGCTTCTCCAATCCCTCCGGCAAACTCGACGGGTATTCCAAAACCTCATCAGCCACCTGGTTGAGGATCTTTCTATGCTCCGGATAGAAGATGACCGTGTCGAGCACAACCACCCGTTTGAACTTCACCATATTGCTAATAAATAGTCAGACGTAACAGAATAGAATATCACAAATATACACTAAAGTCAATGTATTTGCGCCATATTTACTAACAATGTATAATAAAAATATACGCATATAACACAAAAAACTCATCAATACCTATGTTTTCTAACACCGAAGTGAAACAAAACCTTTACACTTCTCTCAAAGAACTCGGTTTAACCGAGTCCGAAGCCAACCTCTACCTCACTTCCCTAAGCCTCGGCTCGGTCACCATCGTCTCTTTAGCGGAACACTTGAGCATGCCCCGGCCCAACGTCTACAAGGTCATTGCCGGCTTAGA
>CAITFQ010000054.1 GCA_903891735.1 Candidatus Uhrbacteria bacterium
GCCGCTGACTTAATTAGCTTCTTATCATTGGTGACTAATGTCAGCTGCATATGGTTGCGGCATAACCATATTTGGTTCCAGTCCTCGTGAGAAATATTGTTAATTGTCATTACCCTCATCTCGCCTTCTATCTCTATAGGGATGGTACTCAACTTACGATGAGCAGTAGATCCCTCTGCATTCAAAATACAATTGCTGTGTGCATCAAAAAAATCAGCGCAATTCCTAGATACCTCACAGTAAACTTCATTAGATATAAAAAAATAATGAGTGCTGGAATCTTGAATTTTGCCTAGGGTATCAATACCTACCATGCGACTCAATTCCTCAATCAAAATTATCGCGCTAGCGTCCAACAAAAATAATTTTTTATTTCCTATAGATTCAATCACTGCTGAATTGCCTCTTACTGTCATATTAATGACACAACATTAACCACCGATGCGGAAGTGACAAACGTCGCCGTCCTGCATGGTGTAATCCTTGCCTTCGATGCGGAGTTTGCCGGCGTCGCGGCAACCGGATTCGCCGCCGAGAGTGACGAAATCCTGATAAGAGATCACTTCGGCGCGGATGAAGTTTTTCTCGAAGTCGGTGTGGATGACGCCGGCGGCTTGGGGGGCCTTGGTGCCGGTATGAATGGTCCAAGCGCGAGTTTCCACCTCGCCCGTGGTGATGAAAGTCATGAGGTGGAGAAGTTTGTAGCATTCGCGGATAACGGAGTCGAGGCCGGATTCTTTGAAACCAAGTTCGCCGAGCATCATGGCGGCGTCGTCGGCAGACATGCCGGCAAGTTCAGCTTCGATCTTGATGGAAATTGGGATGGCGAGACGACCAGGACCGAGTGGTGATGTCCAGTTCCCTGCCGTAGCCACATCTTCGCTGACGTTGACGACGTAGAGAATCGGCTTGTTGGTGAGGAGCATGATGCCGGCGACGGCCACCTTCTCCTCGTCGGTAAGGTCGACGCTGTAAGCGAGTTTGCCGGCGGTTAAAGTGGTGAACCATTTTTCGACAGCGCTGGCTTGAGGGGCGAGATCTGGGTTTTTGCCGCCTTTCATTTTGTTAGCCAGGTTGTCGCGCAGCTTCTCGACAGTGGCGAGATCCGCCATGGCCAGCTCGAGCTCGATGACTTCGACGTCGCGGAGGGGGTCGACCGAGCCGTCAACGTGGGTGACGTCGTCATTGATGAATTGGCGGACAACGTGGACGATCATGTCCGTCTCGCGGATGTTGGCCAGGAATTTGTTGCCGAGGCCTTCACCTTTGTGGGCACCTTTGACCAGCCCCGCAATGTCCACGAATTCGATGGCAGTCGGGATGATTTTGGTGGAATGTGACATGTCAGACAGGACCTTGAGGCGGCTGTCCGGGACTTCGACGACGCCGACGTTGGGTTCGATAGTGCAGAACGGAAAGTTAGCGCAGTCGACCTGCTTTTTGGTTAAAGCCGTGAAAAGAGTGGATTTTCCGACGTTGGGGAGGCCGACGATACCGACGTTGAGCATAATTGGACGATAAAATGATTGGCCGAACAATAGCAAGAACTTTGACAAAAGCCAAGTTTTCGGGTAATTTTTGGGGTTGTCGCTTCGACAACACAACAACTCACGACCAACTGGAGTTCCCATGTTCCTTTCCCTTCTCGTGTCTTTGGCCTTCGCCGCGACCCCGACCTCGACCACGCCGAGCCCGACGCCGACCGTGATGGTCACGCCGACCGACGAAAAGGTGGTCGACCCCAAGATCGACCCGGCCAAGGCGACGATGTTCGTGTACTTTGCCAACTTCGTCGGTGACCCGGTGCTGCTTGAGGCGATCAACAACAAGTGGGCGCCAGACGGCATCCAGATCTTCGCCGGACCGGTCATCACCCACGACAAGGTACTGGCGGCACTGCGAGCTGTCCGCGGCTACGGCCATGTCATCGTCTACTTCGAGTTGACGGGCGTCGGCGGCGACTTCGGTGATCCGTACCTGGTGGGCTACAAGGCCAACCCGGACGACGCTAGCCTGGGCTTGCGCCCGAGCGAGATCATGACCGCGCTGCAAGGCAACCAGAGCTGGGTAGCGATCATCAGCGATGACATCGGTGATGGTGTGACGCCAGGTGGACAGGCCGAGATCGGGCCCAGCGCCGACCAGTGGATCGCAGCCGCGAAGCCGAACAGCAACCTGTTCGTGCTGACCGCCGGCGATACCACGCATCCACCGAACGAAGAGTGCCGAGCGAATACCTTTGGCGAACAGCTCGGAGCAGGGCTCGAACAGAAGTATGCCAGCGGCCAGGATCTGACCGGCTACGATCTGTCCCAACTGGCGCCACATGACCCAAGCTTGGGAGTAGTGATCGCGCCGAGTCAAAGCTCGACGCCCTGCAACTTCGCCCCGGTGGCCAAGTACAGCGGGAGCGTGACGCCGAAGACGGTGCTGTTGCAGGGCAGTGGGATTATGCCCGATCCGGTTGCGGTGTTGCCGCCCAAGTTCACGCCGACGGTCGACCTGGTGACGCCCATGACGAGTGTGCCGATGACGGCCAGCATCGACCAGAAGCCGAAGCACACGGTCAACAAGGTGATGCTCGGCGTTGGTGGAGCGTTCGCGCTCGGCAGTGTGGCGACGGGAATCGTCTACGCCAACCAAAAGAAGACCACGGACGAGGAGTTCAGTGACGCGAACGTGCGTAGCAACTTCGCCAACGAAGAAGAGGCGCAGCAGGCGGCGATCGTCGCGGGCGGCAAGCTGACGATTGATCGCAACACGACCATCGGCTTGGCTGGCTGTGCGGCGATTCTCGTCGCCGGCGGAACCATCACCTGGCTGTTCTAGCCGATCTAACTTCGACACGAAGTGTTGAAGTCGTAAAAGCCCCGGCTGCAGCGATGCAGTCGGGGCCTTTTCATTGATAACGACTTACGGGGTGGCGGGTTCTTCGAGCGGAGGCGGGAGGAGTTTGTCGGCCAAGCCTTGGCGGAGACGCGAGAGACGAGTTTTGACGGTAGCGTTGTCGGGATTGGCGGTGGCGACGGCTTCGACTTGGGTGATGGCGTCCTCTAGGTCGCCTTTGTTTTCATAAATTGTGGCCAAGTACCAATGTGCGTCGGCGTAGTCAGGGCTGATTTTTAGGATGCGTTCGAGCTCGGTTTGGGCTAAGTCGTTTTTACCTTGTTTGAGATAGAGGAGCGCGAGTTGCACGCCGACGCCGACGTCGTTCGGATGCGAGGTGCGAAGAGCTTCGAGGCCACTAATGGCGTCGGCTAGTTTACCTTGACGTTCATAGACACCAGCTAAGTAATAGCCAGTGGGTGCGTAGTCGGGTTTAAGAGTTTGGGCGGCTAGTAAGTTGGTGAGAGCAGAGTCGAGCGCGGCGGTACGGCTAGCGGTGGCGGCGGCGACGAGAGATTTATCGTCACCGTTAATGATGACGGCAGCGGCGTCGGCCTCCGCCAGATAGGCCCGAGCGAGGCTAACCAGATAGGCTGGATCTTGTGGTACGAGTGTATGAGCTTGGGTGAAAGCAGCTAACTCGAATTGAATGGCAGTTGGCACAGCTGGAGCGATTTCCTGGTAGATAGTGCCGAGAACGTACCAGTTGGCGACGTTGTTGCGGCCGAGTTCAGTGGCGCGTTTGGCGGCGGCGAGACTTGAGCTAACTAGCTGTTGCAAGTAAGTGGCGTCGGCGTCTGGCTGTTGCATGACGCTGGCGGTTTTGACGAGGAGAAGATGGGCGAGGTTGCGATAGTAGAGGTCGTTCCAGCGGTTGATGACGGCGGCGTGATCCAGGGCAGCGATGATGTCGGCGGAATCAGCATTGGCGGCACCGAGGTTGACGGCGCGTTGAAATGACAGTTCGGCGGCGTAACCTGAGGCGACAACGAAGAGAGTGGTGACGAGACCCAAGAGAACGAAGACGCTCAAGCAAGTGGCGAGGAGGCCGGTGCGAGGTGAGTGATCGAAGTTATAGGTGCTCAAGCGTTTGATGGTAAGGCCAGCGAGAATGGCGGAGAGGAGCCAGAAGAGGAATGATAAGGTGAGGTTGCTCGAGATTAAGAATTGGGCGACGAAGAGGACGAGCCAGGCTGAGAGTGGTGCGGCCAGCTCAGCTGGCTTGTTTGTTTGCGACCAAAGCTGAGCTTTGGTGGGAGTAACGAATAGAGCCGTGAGCGCGCCAATGAGAATGCTGAGACAGAGTAGTAGGTAGAGGCCGGTGCCGAGAAGGCCGAAGGTTGGCAAGATGGTAAGGAAGTAAGAGTTGGCGCTGTTGAAAGTAGTGGCCCAGTATTTAGTGCTGTTGAGCGAGAGCGGGTAGTGTTTGGCGTAGTCGAAACTATAAGTACCGGCGCCGCTGCCGACCAGTGGTTGCTCGGCTAGAGAATTGACGGCGATGCTCAAGCTGGCGGCGGGAGTCGGGGCGATTTCGGCAGAGAAAGGGCTAGGCCACGGACTTGGGACGAGCAGGAAAAGAACGCTGACGGCCAGTAAGAAAAGAGGGGCGAGGAAGTGTTGAGGTTTGGGAAAGTGGTGAGTTTTAACGAGGGCGATGAGGAAGAGAGAGCCAAGGCCGACAAGGGAGATGATCCAAAGTGGTGAATAGTCGATAGCGAGTAAGGTGAGAGTGCTGACGATAGTGGTGATGATGATGGCGAGGCGGGCAAGTTTACTAAGCGGCTGGGCGTTGGTTAGCCATAAACCGAGGCCAAAAGTACTCAAGCAAATAAGATAAATAGCGAGAGTATTGGGCGTACCGATGAGAATGGGAAAGGACGTCCAGCCGAAGAAAATGGGTAAGGTAAGAAGTGAGGTGAGAGCGCCGCCGATGAGGAGAGCGGAGGCGAGGTGCTGACGGTGACTGGCAGTTTGCAGGAAGTCGGCGCCGAGGAAGAAGATGAGGCCGTACATGAGGAGGCTGACGAGGCTGACGTATTCTTGGCCGCTTTGACCAAGCAGAGAAAGATACGGGGATTGGCGAACGCCAGGTGTGATTAAAAGAACAATGATGAAAAGCAGGAAGACCAGATAACGCCAATCGCGGCGGATGGTGAGCGTGCGAGTGGTGATGATGTGCAAGGAGTAAACGAGAGTTGCCACAACGACGAGGGCGACGAGTAAAACTTGTTTAGCGAGATCGCGTGGCTCAACCGTGAGGGGTAAGTAAATGAGGGGCAAAAGAACGGCCAAAGCAAGCAAGGCTACTGGCGTGCAGTATTTGGTGAGGCGAACGAAAAATGACTTCATAGAAAATTATGGAGCTGGCTCGGCGGTAGGACTGGGCTCAGCTGCGACTTCAGGCGCAGAATCGCTAGTGGTTGGGGCGTCGACCGAGCTGAGCTCGGTTGTTGGGTTTGCGGCGGAAGCTGAGCTTCCGCTTGGCTCGTCGATAGGTTCGGGAGTTGGCTCGTCAGAGATTACTGGCTCGTCCTGGCGGGGCGCGGTGTCCCCGCCTATTTCGGGAGCCACGATGCTTGGAGTACCATCAATTACTGGAGTATCGGTAACGGGTGCAGGGATACTTGGTGCGTCAACGATGCTTGGCGTGCTGGCGAAGTCTTTGCTGACGGCGAGGACGAGCCAGTCGACGGCCACACCGCTGCTGCCAGACACGTCGCGAATAACGAAGCCGGTTTGATCACGTTCGCTGATGTAGAGCTGACCAGTGAGGCCGCTCGGAGTGGCGATGACGCGGTAGGAATCGGTGTGACTGATAACGTCGACAAAGGCTGGGTCGAGAGTGCTGAAGAGAATGTGAGTGCTGCCGTTTTGGAGAGTCGACGTGCCACTAAATTGGATAGTGTGTTGACGCGACATGGCCGCGTAGGTTTCGACCGGAGCGCCGCTGTAGCCGTTAACTAAGCCGATAAATTGGCCGTGAGTGGTGAAGTCGCCATTAGCCGATAAATTCCAGACGCCGCTGTAGCCTTGGAGGGCTGAAACGGAGAGGATGCGAGCGCCGTTTAGGTTGAGTGAACCGTCGACGTCGAGGGTGGCGAGGTTGGTGGCTTGGGAAGCGGTGTTAACTGGAATTGTGACTACAGGCTCGACCGAGTTTTGCGTTGGCTTGGCAACGACGGTTGGCTCTGGAGTAACAGCAGGCGAATACCAGGAAGGTTGGACGAGGACGCGGATGGTGCCGGTGCCTGAGGCAAGAGGCTCGAGAGCGTAGCCGACGATGTGACCGGCGCTAGTGGCTTTGACGCCGAGGCCAGGAGTTGGTGAAGAGGTAATAGCGTCGCCGATAGTGATGGGACCAGTGCTGGCGTCGACTACTGTGTCAATCTGACCAAGCAAACCGACTAAACGATATTTTGGATTATGGCGGAGATCTTCGCTACCGTCGCCGATGATGTTACCGATGAAAGCTGGATTAGTTGAAATGACGCCGATAGGTGAAGAGTTTGGGCCAGAACATTGAGTAACGGTGTTGTTGGTGGAAGGATCGGCACAGACAAGCTGGCCAGCGCCGAGAGCAGGATTTTGAGTGGCGAAGTACTCAGCCAAGTCAGCACCTGCGCCGGTAAACGCACCATCGGCGTAGGCGTCGCCGGCATCAGTGACACGGAAGACGGTGTTGCTGGCGGTAGTAAGTACGATAGCATCGTCGGAGCTGCTGCCTTCACCGATAGCAACAGCTAAAGCGGCTTCGCCGACGTCGTTGGCAATGTGCGGAGCGGTGTGGGCTTGAATAATGGAAATGGCGTTGGCACAAGGACTAGCCGTACAACTGGTGTCATTGTTGGCGCTTTGTGAAATGGTGAGGGCGTCGCCAGTGGCGGTGGAGCGAGTGCTGAGCTGCTGGAGGCTGAGCAAACTGCCGGTAAAGTCCGTCGCGACAGCATTACCGCGGGTGATAATTTCAGCGTTGCCGGCGGTCAGAGCATTGGTGGTGAGGGACAAGCCAGCGCCACCGGTAGTGGTGTTATCGAGGAAAGTTTGAGCGCTACCGGAGGCAACGTTGATGCCGTTGACGACGAAGCCGCCGCCGGTGAAGTTAAAGGCGTCAGAGTCGAGGTAGGAGAGAGAGCCATTGTTGGTGGCGTCGGAGGAGTACATGGTGATGGTGGGATCGTTGGCGTCGTTGGCGCCATCACCAATGCGGATTAGGTTGGAGGCTTCGGTGACGGAAAAAGCGGCGGTCACGGTGGAGTTACCAACGGCGAAGTTGTCGCCGGCAGTAACGTAAGCGAGGCCGGAACCGTTGGGTGCCAGGCTGATGTCGCCACCGGAGGAAGAAATAGCTAGAGCAGTAGTTGAAGCGAGAGTGCCACCGTTAGCATTAACTGTGCCGGCGGTGGTCAGGGTGCCGTCGCTGCCGATGGACCAGTTGGTGCCAGTTAAGCTGAAGGTAGCGGCGCTGTTACCGATAGCAATGGTGTCGGACAGCGAGTTGTTGGTGGCGATGTTGATGGTATCGTGGGCGCTGACGGTGGTGCCGCCGATGTTGATGGTTTTAGTGATTGAAGTGTTGTCGAAGTTGAAAGTTGATGAGGTGGAGGCGAGGTCGCCGCCATTTAAGAAAAGATCGCCAGTGTCGAGTGTATCGCCAGCTACCGTTAAGCCTCCGCCAACAGTAGCATCACCAAAACCGTCGACCTTAAAAATACTAATACCGTCCACAGCCACACCTAAAACGATATCATCGTCGTTAGCCATGTTGCTGGAGGCTGGATTGATATAGAGCGAGCCTTGGCTCACGGCTTCGCCTTGCGTGGCGCCGGTTAGTTGTAAGTTACCGTGACTGTCGAGAACTAGGGCGGCAGCGGTGATACCCCCGGTTTGGGTGCTGTCAAAGCCATCGAGAGTGTCAGAATTCATGGCGTAAGGAGCGGCGACGAGTTGCTTACGAGGAGAAAGCGTTTCGCCACCAACGATGACTTCGAGATAGAGAGCCGCGTTGTTGAAGGTGCTGTCGCTGATGGCAGAGTAGGCGGGGCTGGCGGCGGTGTCGCCGAGGTTCTCGCTAAACAGGCCGTCGGTTAAGGTGACAGTGCGAGGAACGATCGAGGCGGGGGTGTTAGAGTGACAGGTCCCAGAGTCGTTGGACCAAACGCAGGTGCCGGCGGAAATGTTGGTATAGATGGCGAAGGAAATGCTAGCTGATGAAGAGCTGATGGGCACGCCGTTGGCGTTCAAGAGTCGGCCTTGATAGTTGAGAATGTTGGGAGCGGAAGAGGCGTGAACTTGAGAAATAGTGAGACCGAAGAGACCGGTGAAAAGCAAAATGGCCAGGAGAGAACTGGCGAGGAGTTTAGAAAAATGTTTTGCTTGGGCAGTTATCATAGCGACGCCGAGCTAAGCTCGGTTGTTGGACCAGCTGAGCTGGCCGTTGGGTTTGCGGTCAAAGCTGAGCTTTGACTTGGGCCAGAGTTGAGTGCTACATCTAGAGCGAGCGCGGTGGGCTCGCGCTTGGCGCTAAAATCAAGTGGCCGCACGATTTTTTCCGTGTAGCCGGGCTTGTTGTAGCTGACGTAGTACTGACTGGGGCCGACCAAAAACGCGTAACGACCGAAGCGATCAGTTAAAACCGTTTCGATGAGTTTATTATACACTGGTTCGAATAATCTGACGACGGTGTTGGTGACAGGTTTCTTATTGACGGCGTCGTAAACGATACCCCAGCCTTTGGGTTTACGAACGCGAGCCAAACGACGGATGAAAAGATAAACGATAATTTGAATAGCGGCCATGATGGCAGTGAAAATTGTGGGCGTGATGATGAGGACAAGGAGAGAGAGAACAATACCACTGATGGCCACGATTTGTTGGGTGACACGGAAGAGGCGAATTAAACGAGCATGATGATGAGTTGGTAAGGCGACTGGCACGGTTGGATCGAGGGGAATGTTGGCGCTGATGGTGGCTTCGGCGTCAGTCACGGTGAGGACCTGGCCAGTGTAAACATCGAGGTAGTTGCCGTCGTCTTTTTTGCCAGCGAGAATAGCGCTCGGGAAAGTAAAGCCCGGTTTGATGACTTCGAGAGTGTAGGTGCCGGCAGCAATAGCGAGTAAATACTGGCCTTTTTGGTCGGTGACGACGGTCCGAATGAGTTTATGGGCAGGTGAGGAGAAGAGGCGAATAATGGCGAGGTCGACCGGAAGTTTAGTGCCGGCGTTGTAGACAATGCCGAAGGCGCGGCGCTTACGGCGAGCAAAGAAGAGAAACGGGGCGGTGAAGAGATACTGAAGATACGGCAGAAGACTAAAAGACGAGGCGAGGACGACAGTGCTGGTGGCGGCGAGGACGATCGTTACTGGCGTACTGATTTGGGTGGCGACTTGAACGGCGGGGACGGCCCGGACGACGTCGAGAGCAGCATTGACGGTGGTGAGGACTGACGGTGCGGCGATGACGATGGGTTTGAGTTCGATGCTTGGGGCAAGGATGTGATTGCTGACCTGAATAGTCTGGCTAGTTCCCTCTTGGTAACCAGCGTGACTGGCGATGACGATGTAGGTGCCATTGGGAACGTAGAAAGAATAGGCGCCGTTGTCGCCGACGATGATTGGGTTGGTGGAATTGTAGGCGCTGGCGTCCCAGGCCGTGCGTCGACCGCCATTGATTTGATAAACGGTAATCATGGTGCCGCTGACTGGCACTTCGGTGTTATTTTTTAGTTCGTAAGCTAAGCCAGCGCCTTCGACGTTGAGTTGATAGCTCGAGGTGTTAGTGGTGCCGTCAGCGTGATCGACTTCAATCGTCAGAGCGGTGGAGACGCTAGGTAAGACAAAATTGGCGATATAGCTATCCCCGCTAGGGTTGAGAGTGTAAGCAACGTGATTGATGATGACGCGGGCGTCGGTGATGACGGAGCTGGTATCGAGTTTGACGCTCAAGGTAGCTTGGCTGCCACCGAGAGTAGTGAAGGTATTATTGCTGGGAGTAAGGGTTAGTCCGCCGGGAACAATGATAGAAGCTGAGGCTGTGCTGGTGCTCGACGAAGTACTGCCGGAGTTGCTTGGCTCGCTGGTAGGGGTGGTAGTTGGCGTGGTAGTAGTGCCGCCAGTATCGCTGGTCGGAGGGATTGAAGTTGGGGTGGACGATGAACCGCCAGAAGATGAGTTCGAGCCAGTGCCTGAACCAGAACCTGAGGATGATGAGCCGCCAGAAGAAGAATCAGTTGGCGATGAAGTTGGCGTGCTAGGATTTGAGGTGGGAGTTGGTTCGGGGGCTGGGGTTGGTTCCGGAGTAGGCTCGGGTGTTGGGGTGGGCTCAGGCGTCGGTTCGGGAGTTGGTGTTGGTTCGGGAGTGGGCTCAGGGGTTGGTTCTGGGGTAGGTGTGCTGCCGCCAGAGTCACCGCCACTGCC
>CAITFQ010000055.1 GCA_903891735.1 Candidatus Uhrbacteria bacterium
AGCACCTTAGCAGCTTTGGCCAACTTAGGCATCATAGCTGGCACGGCAACAGCGACGTCGAAGTCGATTTTACCGGTGCGAGCGATTTCTTCGATGGTTTCTTCGGTACCAATCAGGTCAGCGCCGGCAGCTTTGGCGGCAGCTTCGTTGTTGGCGTCGACGAAAGCGATCACGCGCTTGGTTTTGCCGCTACCACTAGGGAGAACGACAGTAGCGCGAATTTGCTGGTCACCTTGCTTGGGGTCGATACCCAAGGCGAAGTGCATTTCGACAGTCTCGTCGAACTTGGCAGTGGCGCCAGTTTTAACGAGGGCGACAGCTTCTTCCACACTGTAGGTCTTGTTCTTGTCGACGCCTGTAGCTACGGTCTTGAAACGCTTGCTGGTCATATGTTTGAGGTGGTGATGACGGCGATTAAGCCTCCCACGGTTATGTTCGATTTAATTTAGAGCTCGACGTCGACACCCATCTGACGGCAGGTACCAGCGATGATGCGCATGGCGGCTGCAATGTCTTTGGTGTTCAAGTCAGGCAACTTGCGGGTGGCGATGTCCATCAACTGAGCTTTGGAAAGTTTACCTTTCTTCTCAGTGTTTGGCTTACCGGAACCAGAGGTGATGTTCAAGGCTTTCTTGATCATGTCCGAAGCGGGGGCAGTTTTCAAGATGAACTCGAAGCTGCGGTCTTCGTAGATGGTAAGAATGACAGGGACGGTTTCACCACGGCGGTCCTGGGTAGCAGCGTTGAACTGCTGGATGAACTGCTGGATGTTAACGCCTTGCTGACCAAGCACCGGACCGAGTGGAGGTGCTGCGGTGGCGGCCCCACCGGTGGCTTGGACTTTGATGACTGCTTTTACGGCTTTGGCCATAACGATTGTCTTTATAATGGATTCCTAGCTTATCCGGGCCGAAGCGCGGATGTCGACTAGGTGACCATGTCGTTAATTAAGTAGCGGAAGTTTGCCAGTTTTAGCCGAATAAGTCAACCGAGCTTAGCTCGGCTGTTGGTTTGCGACCAAAGCTGAGCTTTGGAGCTACAAAAATGAGCCATTTTAGGCTCATTTTTGAAATGTTAGACTTTTTTGACTTGGAGGAAGTCGAGTTCGAGGGGGGTTTCGCGGCCGAACATGGAGACCATGACGCGCACTTTGCCGCGAGCCACGTCGACCACGTCGACTTTGCCTTGCTGGCCTTTGAACGGGCCGTCGATGATGCTGATAACGTCGCCCTTGGTCACGTCGACCGTGAATTCAGGTTCAGCGACGCCGACGCGCTTCATGAGGGCTTCGATTTCTTCGGGGGCGATTGGCGTTGGCGTGGTGCCGGTACCAATGAAGCCGGTGACGTTTGGCGTGTTGCGGACAACGTACCAGCTGTCGTCAGTGACGGTCATTTCGATCAGGACGTAGCCAGGGAAGATTTTTTCTTCGGTGACTTTGCGCTTGCCGTTTTTGATTTTGATTTTCTTTTCCTTGGGCACGAGGATATTGAAAATTTTCTCGCTCATGTCCATGGTTTCGATGCGCTGTTTCAAGCTATCGAGCACGGCTTCTTCGAAACCGGAGTAGGTGTGGATAGCGTACCAGCGGCGGCCGTAATTGGCGGTTTGCTTGGCCATAATGGTTAGGAGGTGACGCTAATTAAAGCTTTCAAGCCTTGGCTCAAGGCCCAGTCGAGCAAGCCGAAGTAGGCGGCCAAGACGGCGCAGAGGACGACGGTGACGACGGCGTAGTGGATGGTTTGTTCGCGTGAGGGCCAGGTGACTTTGCGGAGTTCGGAGTAACTAGTACGGAAGTAGTTGACGACGGGGTTGTCGATGATGCGACGGAGGCGAGCAGTAGCTGACATAGAAGTATTTAAAAACCCCCTCTCCGGGGGAACGGTTGTAATATAAGCCAAAAGCCCGACTTTGGCAAGTAGGGCTTTCGGAAATTGGAGAATACTGGGGATAACTGGTTATACGTCCAAGTTACTGACGTCTTTAGCGTGGGTTTGAATGAATTTTTTGCGCGGGGCGACTTCGCTGCCCATGAGAATGTCGAAGGTTTCGTCGGCGAAAACGGCGTCGTCGACGGTGACCTGCTTCATGAGGCGAGTAGCCGGGTCCATGGTGGTTTCCCAGAGCTGGTCGGGGTTCATTTCACCCAAACCCTTGTAGCGCTGGACGTTGATCTTGATGCCGTTAGTCACGATTTCTTCTTCGTCTTCACCTGGCTTGATCTCTTTGACTTCGACTTGGCCGCCGGTTAGTTCGCTAATGACGCCAGCTTTTTCATTATCGCTGAAGGCATATTTTACTTTTTTGCCGACTTGGACGCGGTAGAGTGGCGGCATGGCGATGAAAATGTGGCCTTTGGCGATAAGTTCGGGGAAGTAGCGGTAGAAGAGGGTGAGGAGCAGGGTGGTGATGTGGGCGCCGTCGACGTCAGCGTCGGTCATGATGACAATGCGGCCGTAGCGCAGCGATGTCATATCAAAGCCTTCGCCGATGTTGGTGCCGAGCGCGATGACTAAGTTTTTGACTTCGTTGTTGCCGAGGAGTTTGTCGAGCCGAGCACGTTCGACGTTGAGAATTTTACCGCGGAGGGGGAGAATGGCTTGGAACTCGCGGTTGCGGGCTTGCTTGGCGCTGCCGCCTGCCGAGTCGCCCTCAACAATGTAGAGTTCGGTGCTGGCCGAGTCCTTGCTCGAGCAGTCGGCGAGTTTACCTGGCAGGGTGAGGCCTTCGAGTGCGCCTTTGCGGAGCACGGTTTCGCGGGCAGCACGGGCGGCTAAGCGAGCGCGAGAGGAGAGCAGACACTTGCTGATGATCTCTTCCGCATCACGGGGATGTTCTTCTAAGAAGACGCCGAGGGCTTCGCCAAAGACGGCTTCCACAGCGGCGCGAGCTTCGGGGTTGCCGAGCTTGCCTTTGGTTTGACCTTCAAATTGCGGCTCGGGGAGTTTGATGCTGATCACGGCAGTGAGACCTTCGCGCACGTCTTCACCGGTGAGGTTTTGATCTTTTTCTTTGAGGTAGCCCTTGTCGCGGGAGTAGGCGTTGAGGACGCGGGTGAGGGCGGTGCGGAAGCCGGCCATGTGGGTACCGCCGTCGGGGTTGACGATGTTGTTGGCGTAGCAGTGCACGCTTTCGTAATATTCGGCGGTGTACTGCAAGGCGACCTCAACAAACATTTGTTCGTAGGGTTTGTTAACGTAGAAAACGTTAGGGTGCTTAGCTTCTTTCTTTTGGTTGAGGTGTCGGACGTAGCTGGCCACGCCGCCTTCAAAGTAAAAGCCGTAAGGAAGGCTGACGTTTGGTTCGCGCTCGTCGGTGATTTCGATGTGAATGCCGGCGGTCAAATAAGCCTGTTGGCGCAAGTGCTCCAGGATGTAGCCGTAATCGTAGACGATGGTTTGGAAGATGCTTGCGTCGGCGTGAAAACGGATAGTGGTGCCGCGCTTTTTGGTTTTGCCGACCGCTTTAACTTTGTCTTGAGGAATGCCTTTTTGGTAGTGTTGCTGCCAAACTTGGCCGTCGCGGTAGACTTCGGCGAGCAGGTCGTCGGACAAGGCGTTAACAACGGAGACGCCGACGCCGTGCAGACCGCCGGACACTTTGTAGCTGCTGTCGTCGCCACCAAACTTTCCCCCAGCGTGGAGTTTGGTGAGCACGAGTTCGAGGGCGCTGATTTTTTGTTCGGGGTGGAGGTCAACCGGAATACCGCGGCCGTCGTCTTCGACGCTGACCCAATTATCCGGCAATAAACGGACGACGATTTTGCTCGCATGTCCGGCCATGGCTTCGTCGAAGGAGTTGTCGACCACTTCCCAAATGAGGTGATGCAAACCCTCGGGCCCAGTTGAGCCGATGTACATGCCAGGGCGCTTGCGGACTGGTTCGAGCCCTTCAAGGACGGTAATGTTTTTGGCGCTATATTCGTTTCCCTTGGCTGCCATAGATACAATAATTCAAGTTCAGGAGGAGTTTATCATGGTGTGGGCTAGGTGCCAACAGCACGATGTTGATGAGCCGTGTTATACTGGTGGCAATATGCCAGAGCAAAAGTTGCAGGGGGATTTTGCCAATATTGAGAAACGCTACCGGGAAGAGGTGGCGGTGACGACTTGGCGGCCCAAGATTATGGCGGCTAGTTTGGCGGTGTGGGCAATTGTTGACGTCTTGCTGATTGCTTTTTTCTTGGTGACAGTGACGAGTTATGTAGTGCAGGGGTCGTTTGATGACGCCCGGAGTTTGGGGACGATTGGTGAGAATGCGGGGGCAGCTCATGCCGCTGCGGTGGCCAGACTCGCGAAACCGATTTTGACGAATACGGCGCACGTCTTGAATCACGATGCGACGACGTATGATTTGTATGCGGTGATTGAGAATCCGAATACAGAATGGTACGCCACGTTTAATTATAGTTTTACGGCGGGGACGGCGACTACCGCGGTTAAGGAGGGTTCGTTGATGCCGAGCGAGAGTCGCTACTTAACGGCGTTGAATGTGCCGGCGGCGAGCCGGCCAAACGGGGCGACGCTTGAGGTGACGGATGTGGTGTGGCACCGGATTAACCATCATTCCATTGCCGATACGGCTGAGTACTTGGCGGCGCGCGATGATTGGCAGGTGAGTAATGAGCAGTATGCAGAAGACGTCGTGCTGACGGCAGGAACGGTTGGCCGGTCCACGTTTACGCTCAAGAATGCCAGCGCTTACAGTTATTTTTCGCCGACTTTTACGGTGCTGTTGAAGCGTGGCGGCGTAGTGATTGGGATTAACGAAGTGACTTTGTCGCAGTTTGCGACCGGTGAAGAGCGGGCCGTTGACGTGCATTGGTTTGGCGATATTCCGAGTAGCGGCACGGTGGAAGTTGTGCCGACGATCAATTATTTTGATGACACGGTTTATACTAAGCCGCCGGCTGATACGATTCTTGATCCACGGGATAATATCAAAACGAGATAGTTGTGATAGGCTAGTTAGGTATGGAGTCTTGGGGCCGGTATTTTCAGCGAGTCGATTGGTTGCTGTTGTTCGCGGCCTTTATTTTGTTTGTCTTCGGCATTTCGGCGATTTACTCCGTGGAGTTGTCGCATGGCGGCAGTTTTATTTTGATCCGTAAGCAATGCATTGCTTTGGTGATTGGCTTGACGTTGGCGGTGATGATTAGCCGGACGAATTATCAGATTTTTCGGAATTACGGACGAGGCTTATATTTTTTAGGCGTCTTGTCGATGCTGGCGGTGTTGGTACTCGGACGAACGCTGAACGGTTCAACTGGTTGGTTTGTGTTGGCTGGTTTTGCTTTTCAGCCGATTGAGTTCATGAAGTTAGCTTTGATTACAGAGTTGGCGCGTTACTTTGGTGAACATGCCGAGCGGCGTTTTAGTTGGAAGGATTTTGGACGGAGTGGTTTGTTGGCTGGTGTGCCGGTGGCGTTGGCGATGATGCAGCCGGACTTGGGTGGGGCAGCACTCCTTGGTTTGATTTGGCTGGTGATGGTGTTTTTTGCGGGAGCTAAATTGCGACACGTTGGTTCGCTGTTGCTGATTGGTGGAGTGATTTTTACTGCCGGCTGGTTGTTTATTTTTCATGATTATCAAACACAACGGATCGCGACTTTTTTTCAGCCAGCGTCCGATCAGCTGGATACTGGCTACAACGTGACGCAGGCTAAGATTGCGATTGGTTCGGGTGGGGTGTTTGGGACTGGGCTCGGCGCTGGCTCACAGAGTCAACTGCGATTTTTGCCGCAAGCGGAGACGGACTTCGTGTTTGCGGTGATTGCGGAGGAGTTAGGGTTTGTGGGGGCGTTGGCAATTTTTGGGGCGTTGGCGTTGCTGTTTGTGCGCCTGATTATGACGGCCAGGAGTACGCGGGATACTTTTGCGGCGTTTTTGGTGCTGGGCGTGTTTGGGCTTTACCTGGCGCAGGCCTTGGTGCATATTGGTGCCAACTTGTCGTTATTGCCGGCGACTGGGGTGGCTTTGCCTTTTGTTAGCTACGGCGGAAGTTCACTGTTGTTAAGCTGTGTTGCCTTGGGGATTGCTGAAAGTGTGGCAGTCACTTTGACGCCAGGACGTAAATTGAGCTGATATGGGAGACTTTTCGCAGCAAGTACCGATGCCTGATTGCCCCTTCTGTGGGGTCGCTTATGGGGCGGCGCCGCGAGTCATTGTCGACGAGGGGAGTTATGGTGAAATGGTCCACGTGACCTGTTTGGCGTGTGGTCGAGCTTTGGCTATGCGGGTGGAGCGTAGCCCCCAGGCAGTGCGGAGCGTCGGCCTCTTAACCGACTGTAATGCTGAAGATTACAGGCATTTTTGGCAAGCTGAGCGGGTTAGCCTGGACGACGTTTTGCGAGTGCATGAAGGGTTATCCCGCTAGTGGTTGACAAGATTCCTAATTTCCTGTGAAATACGGCGCATTATGACCCATGCAACACTTACCGCGGAGGCTCGTACGTTAGCTGGCCGCAAGACTGATCAATTACGAGCTGAGGGTAAGGTACCAGCTGTCATGTACGGCTTCGGCACTGAACCAACCAACATCACCGTTGATCGCAACGCGTTTTTGAAGGCTTACAAAATGGCTGGCGAAAGCACCGTTTTGGACTTGAGCATCAACGGCACCGTGCATCCAGTGTTGATTTCTGACGTTCAACAGAACGTCTTGAACGACTTTGTCACCCATGCCGACTTCCGCCGTGTTGACTTGACCCACAAGATCGAAGCCAACATTCCGTTGAAGTTGACTGGTGTCTCTTCCGCTGTGAAGGACTTAGGTGGTACACTGGTCCAGTCGCTCGAAGAGATTGAAGTAATTTGTTTGCCAAACGCTTTGGTGCACGACATTACTATCGATATTGGTGCCTTGAAGACTTTCGACGATGTGATTCGTGTCAGCGACTTGGTTATCCCAGTCGGCATGGAAATCAAGACGGACCTGAACGGCGCGATCGCTTCCGTCCAGCCACCACGTAGCGAAGAAGA
Source organism: Candidatus Uhrbacteria bacterium (assembly GCA_903891735.1). Lineage (GTDB taxonomy): Bacteria > Patescibacteriota > Patescibacteriia > UBA9934 > UBA9934 > UBA11707. The sequence goes on from CAITFQ010000055.1 coordinate 6,981, forward strand.
GATGGCCGCTTTGAACGAATCGGTTGAAGCTGACGTCAGCAAGGTGGAAGTTTTGACCGAAAAGAAGGTTGAAGAAGGTGCAGTCGACGCCAAGAAGGCTGAAGCTAAAAAGTCAGATAAGAAATAATCCATGAACAAAAAGACTGCTATCACTTTCGCCGTTTGTGCGCTCGTGGTAGCGGTCTTTGTTATTGGGGTGGTTATTTATAGGCCGGCAGATGATAAAGAAAAAATCGATGAGGTCGTGAAGCAGGTAGAGGTGGCGAGGAATCCATTGACTGGCGCTAAGCTTGAGGCGCCGATGTCGACTTTGCCGAGTGTGACGGCGGTGATGGTGGAGAATTCGAGTGATGCTTGGCCGCTAGTAGGATTAGATCAAGCGTTTTTGGTGATTGAAGCGCCGGCCGAGGGGATGATTCCGCGTTTCGAATTATTTTTTGCGCCAGATGCCGTAGTGCCGAAGATTGGCCCGGTGCGTTCAGCACGGCCGTACTATATTGATTGGGCTCAGCAGTTCGGAGCGTTGTATGCGCACGTCGGTGGCTCGCCGGATGCTTTGGAGAAGTTGAAGACAGCGAACGTCACGAACTTTGATCAGTTCTTTAATGGGGATTATTTTTATCGTGATACGGCGACGCGTTTTGCACCGCACAATGTTTATACGACGATAGCTAACTTGCTCGACGCAGAGACGAATGTGGTGACGATGATTCCGCCGAACTATAAATATTTTACGTTCAAGGACGACGCGCCAAGTGGGCAGACAGAGTCGTTGAAGGTAGACTGGACGTCTGCTAGTGCGTACGATTTTATTTGGAAGTATGATGCGACGACTAACGAGTATACTAGGCAGCAAGGCGACACTAGTAATTGGCTAGAGCATGGAGCCAAGGCGGTGGCCAATAATGTGGTGGTGCTGGAAAGTGAAATGAAGGTGCTCGACGAGAAAGGTCGACGCTATATTAAAACTGTTGGTAGTGGACCGGCGATGATCGCGCAAGATGGACAGGTTATTACTGTAATATGGAGCAAGGAGAGTGAGACGGCGCCTCTTCGATTTTTGGATGATGCTGGGAAGGAGATTAAGATGAATGCGGGCAAGACGTGGCTTGAAGTAGTGCCGTCGTTGAGTCAGGTGACGCTACTCGCTCAGTAAAATTACTGTTATACTGGCTGGTAGTATGAACTACCATATTGAGCGAGGCTGGAAGTTTGATGATGAGCCTGAAAAACAGCATGGTGAAGTTAAGCGAGTGATACCAGAAATTTTGCTGAATCAACCGAGTGCGTCAGAGGCCGCGATGACGGCTTTGAATGAATCATTTAAGTTGCGTGAACTGCGGGCTGGATTAGCAGCCGAGGGAATGCCGAGTGTTGATAGTCATGTCTCGCCGGCTGTTGAACAGGGAGCGATTTTGAAACTTGAAGCGCTGTCTGAATATGCAAAAAAATGGTTTTTGCGAGAAACGCTGCGCATCGAGCAGTTCACTGATTTTTTAACGGAGCAGCGAGCTGAGGTTGAGAGAGGAACGTATCCCAATGTTTGGGAGGTGATAGAGGCTTTTGAGGTTACGGATAGGCTGGTGAGTGATGATGTTATAAGGGCACGACAAGCTTTTTTCGAGTTTACAGACGAATTAGATGCCACAGATACTAGTTCTCCGGCGGCCAAGGATGAAGCTATCGCTCAGAGGATCGCCACGAGATTTTTTAAAGAGACTGGGTACCAGGTTAATAAAAACTCATTGTTAGAAAGTCTAGCTAATGACGGAAAGATGAATTGCGCTGGACGTTTTAAAGCGGTTGCGGCAACGCTTGAAAAGATTGGTTTTAATCCAGCCACGCAAATATTTGCTAGTGAGACAGCGGATCATATTAGAACTATTCTTAAAACTGATGAAGGTCAGTGGCTGATTGACGGAAAAAAAGTAATTCCGTATGTGCCGGAAAGTGGTACGTCAGAAATGCCGCTGAACGATTATAAGCGTGAGTTATTAGGATTGGATCCTGAGCATAGGGTGGTTCACGGTGGTGCAGTTAGTAAAGAATCTTTTGGTCGGCAGAAGTCATGGCTTGGTAAGATAGTAGATAAGTTTGTAACAGAGGAAAAGCATGAGATCAGTAATACGCGCCGGGGTAACTATGATAATCTGAAGAGCTCTGACCCGGATAATTTGTCACGTTTAGCGCACTTAGTTCCCGGTCCAGTTTTAGCGTTGATGCAGTCGCAATTATTTGTTGAGGCCAATGCGGTAATCGAACGAACGGCTGGTGGGGCGGCAGAGGCGACTAAGGCTCTGGCTAATTGGCGTGGTACTAAAATAGCTGTTGGTGGTGGTTTGGCGATGGCTATGTACAGTGCTTGTGGTCCGATAATTGAAAAGTATTCTGAAGCTAAGTCACCGGATGAAGCGGCGGACATGATTCATAGTGACATTGCTGACGTGCAGTTGGCGCTGGAGGCGCAGCTGGATTCGGTGACTAAGACGGTAGAATTGGCGAGTAAAGCGATCCATGATTTTGGTAAGAAAGATGATAAGAAAGTGGAGGAGAAGAAGACTGACAAAAAATCTGAGTTGACTGGCAGCGCGACTGATAGCTCGATGGAAGGCGAGACGGCAGAACAGTTGCCGCTGGAAAAGTTGGTAATGACCAAAGAGGAAATGTATTTAATGTTTGCCGAGCAACAACTTATTTATAGCTCAGTTGATTTGGCGCTGCAGCACGATGATGCTCAGAGTTGTATTGATAAACATCAATTGTTAGTGATTGATGTTGGGCAAGCACGAGTGTTGAGTCCGACGTTTTTTAAATATTTTTTGCGACAACGGAGTGGTAAGGTTATGCAGGCTATGGTTAGTGGACGGTTTATTGACGAAACGGCTTCACGAGCTGCCTGGCAGTCAGCACTGAATGACTTAGAGAAAGAGTCGCTATCAGCTGATCATGTGAGCTCTAATTTTGATTTAACGATTAACGGTGATCAGATATCTCCCCCTGTTTCAGAAGCTGATTTAGATCGTGGCGAGGAACCTGGTTCGGTTGATTGGAAGTATATTTTGGGGGCTGTACCTCAAGAATATATTGTTAGTCAGGCTAACCAGATTGCGGTTAAGATGGGAGAGACTGATGCTTTGAAATGGCAAGCCCATGATTATAAAGCTTACGATAATGATAGGGGATTGTACCTGGATAAGCTAATTGATGAGGAAAACGCTGTTCCAATTGGTTTTATCGAGAAGTTAAGTACTGGGGAGAGTCATCCGATCTTTGAGGAAAGTGAACTTGATTCACGAATGCATTTGTTTCCTGGATATAAGTATAGACCGGTAACTATTCAGGAGAAAGACTACCTGGAGTATCGGAAGGCTAATAATGATTATGCTACGAATATAATTAAAAATTATACCGGCCCGGATTTTGGAATAAAACAATCGGCGGTTCCGGCGGGTGAGGTAGATTTAAAAATGGGTAATAATAATGCGGGCGCGACCGGTCAAATCGTTGTGAACAAAAGTTTTTGATTGGAGAAAGTGGCTCTTGATGAGGGCAGGAGCTGAGGTTTTTTGGCTGGGGTCGATTTCTATGAGGACGTCGAGTTTGCTGGGGAGGGAGTGGCGATTAAGTTTGATTTGGCTGAAGAGACGGTCGTAATGGTCCAAGCCGTCGATGCCGGAAACGAGGGCGCCGGCGGGTTCGTAGGCTTTGACGTTGGGTTCGAGGGCGTCGTACTGGCGAGTGGAGATGTAAGGTAGGTTGGCGGTGATAACGGCATGAGTGCCGAGGGATTCGCCGGCGCTGGCACGGAGGAGGGGGGTGAGAAGGTCACCTTCGAAGAAAGCGACGAGGTGATTGAGTTTGAGATTATCGGCGTTGAGTTTGGCGACGGCGAGAGCGCTGGCGGAGAGATCGATGGCGACGGCTGGACGACCGGTCTCAGCAGCTAACGTTAAAGCGATAGCGCCACTGCCGGTGCCGACGTCGATGATGAGAGTGGTTGGGGTGATGAGGGTTTTGGCTAAATCGACGAGGCATTCGGTGTCGGGGCGAGGGATGAGGACGTGGGGGTTGACGGTAAAGTCGCGGCCGTAAAATTCTTTTTTGCCGATGAGGTAGGCGACTGGTTCGTGGCGGGCACGGCGGTCGATTAAGCGTTGAAAAGATTCAATGTGTGAGCTGGTTAGTTCGTCGTCGCCGTGGGCGAATAAGTAAGCGGTGCCCTTACCTAGAATGTGCGCTAAAATAACCTGAGCGTCGAGCTTAGGATTTTCTTTGTTGTCGAGCAATTGGCCTTGCGCCCAGTTTAAGGCTTCAATGATGTTCATAAATTCGGTTACCTGTCAGCCCTAGACTCGGGTGGCCCCTTTCTTTCTCGGTCGGGCATTTTGACGCTCATCGATTACTATTGGGGTGAATCGACGGCCTGCAAAATGCTATTCCTCGGTCGACGAAAGTGACACACCACTCGTCTCTGCTGACTACTCCTCATCTTCGTCTTCTTCCAACGAAGCAGAAAGTTTGCCGTCGCGTTCGGCGAGGCGCAGCGTGGTGATGACGTCGCCGATTTGGCCGCTCAAGATGGTGGGCAGGTTGTGCCAGCTTTGTTTGACGCGGTGATCAGTGAGACGATCTTGCGGGAAGTTGTAGGTGCGGATTTTTTCGCTGCGGTCGCCGCTACCGATCTGACTGCGTCGTTCGGCGGTGAGGGTGGCAAGTTTTTTCTCGTCCTCGTAGGCGCAGACACGGGCGCGGATGACTTCCATGGCCTTGGCTTTGTTTTGCGATTGCGAACGCTCGTCCTGGCAGTAAGCGGTGATGCCGGTGGGGACGTGGACAATGCGAATAGCGGAGTAGGTGGTGTTAACGGATTGGCCGCCAGCGCCGGTCGACGTTGTCGCTTCGATGGTCAGGTCTTGCGGGTTAATGGCGAAGTCGCTTTCTTCGATTTTTGGTAGGACAGCAACGGTGATGGTGCTGGTGTGGATGCGGCCGGCTTTTTCCGTGGAGGGAACGCGCTGCACGCGATGGACGCCGCTTTCGTATTTCATGGTGCCGTAAGCGCCTTCACCGGCTACTTCGAAAATAATTTCTTTGAAGCCGCCTAAGTCGTTTTGACTTTGTGAGAGGAGGACAATTTTCCAGCCGTTGTTTTCCGCGAAGTGGGAGTACATGCGGAAGAGATCAGCCACGAACAGGGCAGCTTCGTCGCCGCCGGTACCGGCACGCATTTCGATAATGGCGTCGTTGTCATCTTTGGGATCGCGGGGGAGAAGCGCGAGCTCGAGAGCCGTTTCCGCGGCGGGGAGTTGGGGGGTGATTTCCTCAATCTCGGTTTGAGCCATGGCGACGACGTCGGCGTCAGCGTCGTTCAATGAGGCTTCAGCGCCGGCGAGATCCGTCATCAGTTTTTGGTAAGTGCGGCCGATGTCGACCGTGCGCTTGGTGGCCTGGAAAGCCATGTTAGTCTCGCGCAACTTTTTTTGGTCGTTAAAAATTTCCGGCTTCATGAGGTCGGCTTCGAGGACGGCGAGTTTTTTTTCTTGGTCAGCGACCAATTTAATATAATCCATAATGTTTTGTAGTCCTTCCCCATTTGGCCTATTTTGGTCTTGTCGCTGCGCCAACTCTTTCATCTTAGCATTAACTAAGCCTCAAGAGCTTGGCTTGCTCCGCAACCAAACTAGTCTCAAATGTGAAAGTCCTATGTGGTGGTAATTCTAACATTAGAAAACAAAACACCCAAACCGAAGTTGGGGTGTTCTGTGGGGCAGCTAAGAAGAAGCGGCGGCTTTCTTGTCGGCCTTGGCCTTGGAACGAGCAGCAGCTTTGACAGCTTTGTCCTTGCTGGTCAAAACAGTTTCCGACTTGGCAGCACTGCGGCCGGTGAACTTTTCGACGCGGCGAGCGGTGTCCATGATCTTCTGCTTGCCGGTGAAGAATGGGTGACAAGCGGCGCAAACTTCAATATCGATGCGCTCTTTGGTCGAACCGGTGGTGTAGGTGACGCCACAAGCGCAAACCAACTGCGCTTCTGGGAAGTATTTGGGGTGGATACCAGCTTTCATAGCTTGATGTACGGCGTCGCTTTGTATACGAGGCCTGGGTGATTTATGGCAGAAAACTATCATTTGGATGGTTTTTTGTCAAACTGCTGCGATATTGCTATCCTCTGTTTCGTCTTTGCGAGGAGAGTAGTTTTACTTCGACGAAGCAACCTAGTGCAGAAGATTGCTTCGCTGACGCTCGCAATGACGAAATAATGTATATGCCGACGCCGATTAGCGATTTTGATTACGAGTTACCACCGGAGTTCATTGCGCAGAGTCCGGCTGAACCGCGGGATTCGGCGCTTTTGTTGGTGATTAATCGAGGTTCGGACGAGATGAGGGATGGGCGATTTTATGAACTCGGCGAAGAATTACGGGCTGGCGACGTGCTGGTTTTTAATACTTCGCGGGTGTTTAAGGCCCGTTTGTTGTTCAAGGATGATGTTGGTGGGGAGGTCGAAATCATGATTTTGCGGATTCGTGAGGGGGAGGCAGAGGTGTTGCTGCGGCCGGGGAGGAAGTTTGCGGTGGGGGCGGCGTTGCCGCTTGATGGAGCTTCGGTTATGGCCAAACGAGCTGATGGCGTGGTGACGATTGCGACGGGCAGGACGACGGCGGAAATGCTGGATTATTGCGCTAATCATGGCGTAATTCCGACGCCACCGTATATGGAGCAGGGGGTCGACGAGGTGGCTTACCAGACGGTTTATGCTAAGGAAGTCGGATCAGTAGCCGCACCGACGGCCGGACTTCATTTTACGCCGGAATTGCTGGAAAGGCTGAAAAACAAGGGGATTCAGTTGGAATATGTGACTTTGCACGTTGGTTTGGGGACTTTTCGGCCAGTGCAGACGGAGACGATTGAGGAGCATGTTATGCACGGCGAACTCGTCAGCATCGATAACGAAACTGTAGAAAGGCTAATGTTAGCTAAAAAAGAAGGTCGGCGAGTAATTGCGGTGGGGACGACGACAGTGCGAGTTTTGGAGGGAGTGACGGCAAAATTTGGCCAACTACAGGCTTATTCTGGTGAAATTAACATGTTCATTACGCCTGGTTTTGTTTTTAAGGTAATCGATGGGTTGATTACGAATTTTCACTTGCCGAAGTCGACTTTGTTGGTGCTGGTGTCGGCCTTGGTGGGGCGGGAGAAGGTGTTGCGAGCTTATGAGTTGGCCAAGAAGTTGGGGTATCGCTTCTTTTCGTTTGGCGACGCAATGTTTATTAGTTAATCGGCGAGGTAAATAGTAAAGACCTGACCCCATCTATTCGGTAACCCCGCCTATTGACGGGAGGTACGGTTTTGGCTACACTTCGGCCACTTATTCATCTCTCAGATCCGATTTCCCCGAGTAGTCCTTGCCTCGTTTACGAGGTCCTACCGGTCCGGGTCGCGGTAAAAAAGGAGTCATATTATGGAAACACCAGAACTTTTAGACATGTTGAAGGCCGGCGTTCACTTCGGTCACCAGTCCTCACGTTGGCACCCTAAGATGCGCGAGTACATTTACGGCGTCCGTGGTGGCGTTCATGTAATCGATTTGGAAAAGACACAAGAACAGTTGGCTAAGGCTTTGACTTACGTTGAAGGTTTGGTGGCTCGTGGCGGTAGTGTGATGTTCGTTGGTACGAAGCGTCAGGCGCAGGACGTCGTCGCAAAGTATGCTTTGGACTGCGGCATGCCTTACGTTAACACTCGTTGGTTGGGTGGTACGTTCACTAACTTCCCGCAGATTCAGCGTTTGATTAAAACTTACTTGGACTTGAAAGACAAGACGACTAAGGGTGACTTGAAGAAGTACACCAAGCTTGAGCAGTTGCAGTTCTCCCGCAAGATTGAAGAGTTGGAAGAGAAGATTGGTGGCATTAGCACCATGACTCGTTTGCCAGAAGCAGTCTTCATGTTGGACGCCCGTCACGACAAGACGGCACTCCGTGAAGCAGTCGCGACCAAGGTTAAGATCGTGTCGATCGTCGACAGCAACGTCAACCCAACCGGTATCAGCTACGTTATTCCAGCTAACGACGACGCTGTCGGTTCGCTTGAAATGATCGCTAAGCTGATTGCCGAAGCAGTTAAGAGTGGTAAGGCAAAGGCTGTGACCGCCGCTAAGGCAGTGGTTGAAACGCGCGCTAACGCTGAGGATGAAGTGAAGGTGTCCGCCAACGCTGAAGCAACGATTGCTGACCTCGACATTGTCATGAAAGACAAGGTGATGGCTGAGACCAAAAAGGCAGACACCAAGGCTTAATAGAAATTTTCTAACCGAAAATCGAATATGGCAATTACAGCCAGTGACGTCGCCAAGTTGCGCGACACGACCGGGGCCGGCATGATGGATGCTAAGAACGCTTTGACGGAAGCGAATGGCGATATGGAGAAGGCGATCGACTTGTTGCGCAAGTCGGGTGCCGCCAAGATGGCGAAGAAGAGTGATCGCGCTACCGGTGAAGGCCGCGTGCATTGCTACAGCCACAGCAACGGTAAGATTGGTGTGTTGGTTGAAGTGATGTGTGAAACGGACTTCGTCGGCCGCAACGAGCAGTTCGTGGAGTTCTGCGCCGACGTCGCCATGCACATTGCCGCTAGTGCGCCGCTCTACGTCAGCCGCGATCAGGTACCGGTGGAGGCAGTCGAGAAAGAAAAGACTTTCGTGACCGAGAGCATCGCTCTCGAGAACAAGCCAGCTGAGATTATCGCCAAGATTGTCGACGGCCGCATGAACAAGTACTTTGCTGATATCTGTTTGATGGAGCAGGCCTTCATCAAGGACGACACCATGACTGTCGGCCAGTTGCTCGAGAGCAAGATTCTCTCGATTGGCGAGAACATCCGCATTGGTCGCTTCTCCCGTTTGCAACTCGGTGCTGAGTAAAATCGATTATTAAATGAACGGGGCTCAATGCCTCGTTTGTTTTTGCCACAGTTCGTTTCCCTGTCAGCGCGAGACTCGGGTGGTCCCACTCCTCGCTCGGAGCCTCAGCCCAGAAACGCCTTACAGGGTGCCTCGACTACCGCATTCATGTAGCTCGGCAAACGTTTCTCGGGTCGGCCCCTCGGCTCGTCGCGGGACACACCACTCGTCTTCGCTGACTGCCAGCCACGCTATAAGACTTCTGGCTCACTAAAAATTTTATCTACCCCGCTACGCACCTACCCAGCTACCCCGCCGAAAATGTGCTATACTAACAGTAGATATTTCTGGTAAATACTTTTATGGCAAACATCGCGATTAACGGCTTTGGCAGAATTGGGCGAAACGTGCTCAAGGTGGGTTGGGGGAAGCCGGGGTTTAAGGTAGTGGCGATTAATGATTTGACCGACGCCGCGACACTGGCGTATTTGCTGAAGCATGACACGAATTATGGGACGTGGGTGGTACCGGTGAGTGCCAAGGGTAAGAATTTGATTATTGACGGGGTGACGATTCCGATCTGTGCGGAGAAGGATCCGGCAGCGTTGCCATGGAAGAAGCTCAAGGTCGACGTGGTGATTGAGTCGACTGGTTTTTTTGTGACAGAAGAGGGATCCATGGGACATATTAAGGCTGGAGCAAAGCGAGTTGTTATTTCGGCCCCAGCGAAGGGCGGGAATGTGCCGACTTATGTGTTGGGTGTTAATGACAGCGGTTTAAAGATGGAAAAGGCGCTGGTGGTGAATAATGCTTCGTGTACAACCAATAGTGTGGCGCCAGTGACGGCCGTGATGGACGAGGTGTTTGGCATTGCTAAGGCGATGTTGACGACGGTGCATGGCATGACAGCGTCGCAGAGTTTGGTGGATGCGCCAAAGCGTGATTTGCGTGAGGGTCGGGCGGCGAGCGAGAATATTATTCCGACGACGACGGGGGCGGCGATTGCCGTGACGCAAACTTTGCCGCAGCTCAAGAATAAGTTTGATGGTTTGAGTATTCGCGTGCCGGTGCCAACGGTTTCCTTGTCTGACATGACGTTTGTGTTGAAGCGCAAGGTGACTAAGGAAGAAGTTAACGCGGCCCTGGTTAAGGCAGCTAAAAGTGTGCGTTGGCAAGGAATTTTAGGAGTGACAAGTGAGCTTCTAGTGTCGTCCGACTTTGTGGGCGATCCGCATTCCGCGATTGTCGACTTGGCGCTGACCAATGTGGTGGATGGTGATTTGGTGAAAGTGGTGGCTTGGTATGATAACGAGTGGGGTTATGCTAATCGCTTGGCGGAGATTGCGGTGGATTTAGCGCCAGCAGCCGAAGTTAAAACTGTAGCTAAGAAGATCGCTGTAAAGAAGTCGACGAAGAAGGTTGTCGCGAAGAAAACGGTAGCTAAGAAGAAATAATATGCGCACCGAAACTTTGGTTGATCGCTTAACGAAGGCAACGAATAATCAAATTTTCGGGGTGGCATTTGTGTTGTTGCGCTTGGCGGTTGGTTTGGAATTTTTCTTTGCCGGGATAGCGAAGTTTGGCGATTGGAGTGCGGCTAGTTATTTACAGGCGGCGAATGGGCCGTTGGCGGCTTGGTTTCAGGGCATGGCCGGGAGTGGTTTGGTCAACGCTTTGAATGCGTGGGGTTTGACGTTGATTGGTCTGGCGTTAATTTTAGGTTTATTAGTGCGTCCGGCGAGTATGTTCGGGATGTTGATTATGGCGTTGTATTACTTGGCGCATTTTGTGGATAATACGGCTTTTGGTTATATCGACACCCACATTGTCCACATTATTATTTTATTGTTGTTCACGGCGGGCGGAGCTGGCCAGGTGTTTGGTTTGAATAGTTTGCTGACCAATACGATGCGAAGACCAAGTGCGCTGACGAAATTTTTGATTGGTTAAATATGAGCGAGCGGCAGCGCCTCGTCATTTTAGGTGGTGGCTTTGCGGGCGTGAATGTCGCCAAGCAGGTGTTGAAGATGGGCCGAGGAAACGAAGAGGTGATGTTGATTTCGGCAAATGAGTACCATACTTTTACACCGTGGCTGTACGAAATTGCGGCGGAGAGTGCGGATGAGCATGAGAGGGGTGAGAAAAGGATGATGGCCAAGAGTGCGGATATTCCACTTAAGATAATCGATGAACGGATTAAGGTTAGATTAGGCGTAGTGACGGGCTTGGAAATTGATCATAAGCAAGTAGTGTTGGCAGATGGCCATACGGTGCACTATGACGTGTTGGTGATTGCGCTTGGTAGTGAGACGGCGTATTTTGGGATTCCTGGTTTGCGAGAGAACTCGTTGGCGCTGAAGAGTACGTACGAGGCGGTGGCGATTCGGCAGAAGCTCGCAGTATTAGTTGAACGGGTTAAGCGAGGAGATGCAGCGACGATTAATATTGTGTTGGGTGGGGCAGGCCCAAGCGGGGTCGAGTTGGCGGCGGAGTTGGCGACGATGGCACAAGGGTTAGTGAGGCGAGGAGTGATTGGCCGAAACTCGCTGAAGATTACACTGGTTGATGGAGCGGAGAGAGTGTTGAATATGATGGCGCCTAAGGTGTCGCGAAAGGCCGAACATCGTTTAAGAGTTTTGGGAATTGAGGTAGTGTTGGGGGCGAGAATAAACGAAGTGCGAAGTGGGGAGGTCTTGGTAAAAGATGGGGCAGGCATGAAAGCTTTGCCGAGTGATTGCACGATTTGGATGGGTGGCGTGCAGCCAACGTCGACCTTGAAGAGTTTTGGGTTGCCGAAGGATCAGCGAGGGAGATTGCTAGTTGATGATAAGTTTGAAGTGCAGGGAAGTGATAGTATTTTTGCGTTAGGTGATGCGGCGGTGTATGTCGATGAAGTAACGAAACAATCGTTGCCGCAGACGGCGCAAGCGGCGGAGAATGCAGCGCCGTTTGTGGCGAGGAATGTGTTATTGGCGTTGCGTCGACGGCAGCTCAAGCCCTATAAATTTGTAAAGAAGTGGCCGTATAGTATTGCGATTGGTGGGAGTTTTGGGATTTTGGGTTATGGGAATTTAACGTTAGGTGGTTGGGTTGGTTATGTGATTCGACGATTAGCGGATTTGCGATATTTTTTTAGATTGTTGCCGTTTGCTGTGGCGGTTAAATTTTGGTGGCGGGGTGTGCTAGAATATAGAAAGAACGATTAACTGAAATTATGAAGTTGCGAACTTGGACGGCCAGTGATATTACGCGCGGCACGAAAGTGTTGGTGCGGATTGATGCTAACGTCGACTTGGTGCGAGGCCGCGCCGTAATTGGTAAGTACGACAAAATCGCGAAGACGTTGCCGGAGATTGTGAAGTTGCGAGAACGTGGGGCAGCGATTATTTTAATGACACATTTGGGGAGGCCGCGTGGGAAGCAGACGGAGTTTAGCGTGACACCGATTGCCTTGGCGATGGGTAAGGCGTTGGGGGTGAAGATTATGATGGCGGATGATGTAGCGGGCAAGGATGCAGAGTGGTTGGCGATGCATTTGGCGGCCGGGGAAGTGATGATGCTTGAGAATTTGCGTTTTGATAAGCGGGAAGAGAAGAATGATCCTGAGTTCGCTAAACTATTAGCGAAGATGGGCGAGGTGTATGTGAATAATGCCTTTGGGGTGTGTCATCGGGCGCATGCGAGCGTGAGTGCGATTACCAAATTTTTGCCGAGCTTTGCGGGCGGGTTGCTGGCCGAAGAAGTGAAGCAGTTAAGCGCGCCGCTTAAGAAAAAAACGATTTTGATTGTGGGTGGCAATAAGCTGGAAACAAAGGTGCCGTTGTTGTCGACGCTGGGAGTGCAGGCGGATTTGGTGATTGTCGGCAGTGGTTTGCTGCCAGCTTTTAAGAAAGGGCGAACGTCAGTTGAGGCGAAGAAAGTGATTAAGTTGTTGGGCGATAGGTTGCGTTTGCCGCTCGATACGCGGGTGGATCATCGGGGGAAAATAATCGATGTTGGGCGGGCGACGGAGCAAATAATGCCGGTCTGGTTTAAGGGGGCGAAGACAATTATTTGGAACGGACCGTTGGGATTGGTGGAGGAGAGAGCTGGGGCTGCGGGGACGAAGGCGTTGATGAAGGCGATTGTGGGGGCGGCGGGAGCCAGGAGTATTGTCGGCGGGGGGAGTACGGTTGGCTTGGTGGAAAATAGCAGTTTTGCTAGTAAATTTACGCTTTTGTCGACGGGCGGTGGGGCGATGTTGGAGTTTTTGAGTGGGGAGGTGATGCCAGGGCTTGAGCCGCTGATTGTTTGACTTTTGCGCCAACTTCAGGTAATTTTTTGACGCTGGGATTTTTCTAGCACCGTTCCT
>CAITFQ010000056.1 GCA_903891735.1 Candidatus Uhrbacteria bacterium
CCACCCTCCACCCCAACGTCTCGATCGACTACAAAAAGCTACGCAGCGATGAATACGACGACGCCCTGCTCCACGCCTTCGCCGACGGCACCGGCCCGGACATTTTTGCCGTCCACAACAGCGCCATGGGCCAATATCAAAGCCTGTTAGCGCCCGAACCAGCCAGCACCACTATTCCTTACCTCGAAACCCAAGGCACGCTCCGCAAACAAACCATCGTCGTCAGCAAAACCCTACCTACCGAAAGCATTAAGGATCTCAAGCGTGACTTCGTCGACACCGTCGCTGAGGACGTCGTCTTCCCCTACCAACCCGACCCCAAAGTCGCCGCCGTCGACAGCGTCTACGGCCTCCCCCTCTCGGTCGACACCATGGCTCTTTACGCCAATAAAGATCTGCTTAACGCCGCCGGCATCGCTGCTGCCCCCACCAGTTGGCAAGACTTCCACGACGACGTGGTCAAACTCACCAAACTCGACAGTACTGGCAAAATTATTCAGTCTGGCGCCGGTTTTGGCACTAGCAGCAACGTCAATCGCGCCGTCGACATTCTTTCTGTCCTGATGATGCAAAACGGCACCAACATGACCGACGACCGTGGTCGCGTCACTTTCCAACTTGTCCCTGACGGCACGCCCCACAACCTTTTCCCCGGCCTCGACGCCACCACCTTCTACACGGACTTCGCCAACCCCACCAAAGACGCTTACACCTGGAACGACACTTTCCCCTCATCTTTTGACGCTTTCACGGCTGGTCAAACTGCCTTCTACCTCGGTTACGCCTATGATCTCCCACTTATTCGCACCGCTGCTCCTAAACTCAACTTCACCCTCAACAAACTGCCACAAATCACCGGCGGTCGCGAAGTAAACTATCCTAACTACTGGGTCGAAGGTGTCTCCAAAGACAGCAAAAACACTGACTGGGCTTGGGACTTCGTCAATTTCGCTACCAATAAAACCAACGTCACCTCTTACTTAACCAAAGCCAACAAACCAACCGCTCTGCGTTCACTCATCAGCACCCAATTAGACAGTGAAGATCTCGGCGTTTTCGCCGAACAACTCCTGCTCGCGCAAAGCTGGTACCACGGTAAAGACACAGCCGCCATGGAAAAAGCCATGAACTCCTTCATCGACACCATCCTCGCCGGCACCGACGACCCAAGCAAGGCCATCGAAACCACCGCTAGGGTCGTTTCCCAAACTTACGACTAACTCGTACTTAAAAAATCACGACCCGGACGCGTGCAAGCGTCCGGGACGTGATTTTTTATTTCATGATATACTTCCCTCAAGTATGTCTATTCCTCGACGCTTTATCGCTAGCCTCGTCCTCGGTTTTACTATAACCAGCGGTCTCTTCGCTTTTACCGCCCCAGTTCGCGCCATTTCCATCGACAGCGAGTACACCAACATCAAAAATCTCGGCCTCATCTTCGCCAACATCTGCACCAGTTCTCGCCCTGACGCCGGCGCTGATCCTTGCGTTTGTCGCGGCCAAGGGCTCTGCACTGTGGATAATATCCTCCAAGTCGTCGTCAACGTCAGCTATCTTATCCTCGCCCTCAGCGGTTCCGCTGCTCTCATCGCCATTGTCTACGGCGGTCTCGAATGGGTCATTTCAGCCGGCAATCCCGATCGCGTCAAACGTGGCAAAGACGCTTTAAGTGGCGCTGCCATTGGTTTAGCTATCGTTTTCGGGGCTTATGTCGCCATTAACCTGCTTATCAGCGTACTCAACAGCGGCAACCTCCCCACCAGCACACTTGAAAATACCATCGGTAACGATGCCAATAAAACAATCACCACCGACACTTCAAATAACACCAAATAATCACTTATGACTTTCAAAAAAATCCTTACCTGTTCAGCTTTCGCTCTCATTCTTACCTTACCTCTTCTGCCAAACCTGGCTCATGCAGGTGATGCAACCACGACTACTGCCACAACTGCTACCACCACCACAGCCGCCTCTACTACCGCCGCCGTTACCCTTTACAATCCGCTCGGTGAAACCGACGTCCGCGTCATCATCGGCCGCGTCATCAAAGGCATTCTCGGCCTCATCGGCAGCCTCGCTTTTCTCATGTTCATCTACGGCGGTATGCTCTGGATGACCAGCGCCGGCAACGCCGACCGTGTCAAAAAAGGTCAAAGCATTCTCGTTTGGACAGTCTTGGGCCTCGGTGTCATTTTCTCAAGTTACGCCGCCGTCAACGCCATTCTCAATTCACTAACAACTGGCAGCGTGAACGGGACTTAATAATGTGCTATAATTAATTCAACCACTCTTTAATCATTTTACTATGAAAAAAGCTCTCACTCGTTTGGCTCTCGGCCTTGGTCTGGCTACCTTGCTCGTCTTGCCACTTGGTCTCGGCCACGTCGGTCTGGTCCATGTCGCTCACGCTCAACAATTACAAGCTAGTGACTTGCTCGACTCTGGCTTCGGCGACACCGCCGGCCTCGGTCAAGCCGACTTGAAAACCACCATCGGCAACTTGATCCGCGTCATGTTGGGCTTCCTCGGTGTCGTCGCTGTCATCATCATCTTGCTTGGTGGTTTCAAGTGGATGACCGCTGGTGGCAACGACGAAAAAGTAACAGAAGCTAAGAACCTCATCATCGCTGGTATCATCGGTTTGGCTATCATTCTCTCCGCCTTTGCTATCGCCAGCTTCGTCATTAGCTCGATCATCGGCGCTACCCAGTAAAGAGCCTAGCCAAAGCTCAGCTTTGGCCGCAAACAAAAAACCGAGCTCAGCTCGGCGACTAACGGTCAGGCTGCAGCTCAGTTGCAGCCCCTCCGCTATGCGAAAACTCCTCCTGGCCGGTTTACTGGCTGCTTCTTTATTAGTCCCCCAACTGGCCTTCGCTACCGCCGCTAGTAGTTACGGTCTCGAAGCCACTGGCACTGCCGCCCTAGGCACCGCTCCCACTACCGCTCAAGGCGATATCACCACCTTCATCGGTTCCTACATCATTAAGCCTATCCTCGGCTTGGTCGGTCTAGCCTTCTTCGTGCTCATGATTTACGGCGGTGTTCTCTGGATGGTCGCCGGTGGCAACGAAACCACCGTCAAAAAAGCTCAATCAATTCTCACAAGTGCCGTCGTTGGTGCTGTTGTCGTTATTGCCGCCTACGCCCTCACCAACGCTGTCCTCAACGCCCTCACCACTGGCAACGTGTCCGGTATTTAAACGAAAGTTATGAAAAACTTTCTCCTCGCCGCCGTTACTAATAGTTCTGTCTACAGCAAAGGTCTGGGTGGCGCCACCGGCACCGCCGCCTCGGCCTACGGCGGTAGCGCTAACCTCCCCAGCGCCGACGTCCTCACCTTAATAGGCATGCTTATCAAATCCGTCCTTGGCCTACTCGGTGTTGTCTTCTTAATTCTCATCATCTACGCCGGCATTCTCTGGATGACCGCCGCTGGCAACGAAGACCGCGTCAAAAAAGCTCAAAGCATTCTCCGCAACTCAGTTTTCGGTGTCGCTATCGTCATTCTGGCTTACTTTATCAGCTACTTCGTCGTCACTAAACTCACCGGCCAATACTAAAGGTTGGTCTGAAACTTTACCCACACTTATCCTCCTTCGCAGTTCGTGTTACAATACTCTTGTCTTAACAAATCTAACCCTTCGCTATGAAGTTAAAGAACCTACTCGTGGCTGGTGCCCTCCTGGTCCTGCCTTTCGCCCCCATGATTGTCCACACTGTCCATGCCACTACTGGCCCAGATCTTACCACCAACCTCAAGACCGTTGGTGAAACCGGCGCCGGCTATGCTACTGCTAGCGACACCACCCTCACCGACACCATCGGTAAACTCATCTCTACTTTGCTCGGCTTCCTCGGTGTCATTTTCCTTATTCTCATCATCTACGCTGGTCTCCTCTGGATGACCGCCGCTGGCAACGAAGACAAAGTTAAGAAAGCTCAGGGCATCTTGATGAGCTCCGTCATCGGCCTCATCATTCTCCTCTCCGCTTACGCTATCAGCTACTTCGTCATCAGCAACCTACAAAACTCCATTCAATAAACTGAACTTTCCAGAAAAAAGACCTTCGGGTCTTTTTTTCGTTGTAAACGAAAAGCGGCCCTGGATGTTACTCCAGGCGCCGCCGTCTGCCACACGGTTTTCAGCTCATCAGTGGCAGGTGATGAGCGTCATGTTGCTGTTGGTGTCCCGACTGTAAACCGGGTCGGCCGAGCACTTCGCGCCGCTCAGTCGCGGGGTCACAGCATGCTCGAGCGACAGCCCGGGAGCAACGGACTCGACCACCGGCGGAACGCCCATGGTGTTGTACATCTCACCCCAGACCTTGACCTGCGTCTGCGTCCCGAAGTTCCCGATCAGGAATAATTCGCTGTCCCCGGTCCCGACCACCCCGCTCTTGCCGGGGCTGATCTCCGTCGGCACAGGCATCAGGCGGCCGCTGCTGGCATCGAGACTGAAGACGTTGACCGTCTTGCAGTGATCGTTGTGCAGAACTGCCGCACCAGCCGGATAGGGCCAACGGATGCCGTAGACGCCGGCACCGAGACCCTTCATGTCGGCCGCGGAGGCCTCCACCAAGTCGCACGGGCCGAGGCTAACCTCGATCCGCTGGCTCGGGGAGAGCCCATCCGTGGCACGGGCCACACCGAGAAGAAGCAGGAATGTTGTGAACATCGTTTACTCCATGGCCAAGGCCAGGTTTGTTGTTACTGAGTTGACTGACTATTTGTACTTGGCTCCGCTCAACCCTTACGGGAAGCAGACCAAGCGCGATGGGTGGGGTGGGCCAAATCCCCCTACGAACTAGGCCCTACTCGACTACTGGAAGCCCGCGTTGTTGTGCGTGGGCTTCTTGTCGTCGGCCGCGGGCTGGCTCGTGCCACCCGTGGACTTCGTGCTACCGCTGGGCTGCGACCCGGCTGCGCGATACCCGTTCATCAGGTTGATCGCGTCCGCCGTCTCGTTGCCCGTGCCGACTGCGTAGTTGCCGTACCCACCCGAACCATAGCCGTAGCCGTAGTTGGTGGGGAACCGGTTGTCCGCATCCGCCACGCCGACTGCGTCGGTGCGACTCTCGACGGTCAGGTCGCCGCTCTTGCAGCGCAGGTTGGGGTTGGCGGTGCCCACCTTGTTGACGCAGTCGAGGAGCGCCTTGGCCTCCAGGTTCTTCTGGTAGGTCAACGCCGCGACCTGCGCGTCGGTCAACTTCTGCTGGTTGAACGCCATCTGCAGCTCCGCGTCGGCCTTCGCCTTCGCCGCGTTGGCGTAGGTGGTGTCCACGTTCGCCTGCGTCAGCACCTGCACCGACTTGTTGCCGATGCAGTCCGTCCGCGGGGTCCAAACCCCGGTCTTCGGATCGACCAGCACCTCGTTGTGCCCGAAGGCACGGCAGGGGTTGCTGGGCGCGCCGGCATCCACGACGGTGACGGGCTGAGCGGGCGTGGCCGCAGAAGCCAGAGACAGAGACAAAAGAAGTGAAATCATGGTTGACTCCATGGCTGTTTAGGCCAGTAGAATCCACGAAACACCCGGAAATCGGTTGTTTAGTGGACCCTTTACTATACCAGAAAATAGCACTTTTGTCAATCCAAATCACCTCTCAGTCCCACCAAAGCTGAGCTTTGGTCGCAAACAAAAAATCCAGCTTAGCTGGACAAAAACTCCAAAATATGCTACTCTTCCCGGTCCAGTAAACCCCAAATTTACTGGCTTTTCCCTGCTTTTTCACAACGACGACGGCGCTTATCCCGCCTTTCGTCTTCACTTCCAATAATGTCAACAACCGGCCATTAATTTGGCCAAATCTGGAGATCCCATGTCAAAAATCCAAGAACACGCCCTGTTTCTCGAGGGCGAAATTGGTGACACGAGCGGTGGCATCATCAAGGGCGCCGCGGGCGACATGCTCGATGCCACGGTCGAAAGCGCGGTCGAAGGCGCCATGCACAAGCTGGCCGCCAAGATCGACGCCAAGGACGTGGTCAAGCTCGAGACCTGGGTCGACGTGCTGCTCGGCCTCTACATGGCCCTGCCGCCGCTCGGCCGCGTCTACATCAGCCAGCTCTTCGCCAAGGTCATCAAGACCAAGTTCGTGGGCAAAAGCGTGGCCCACAACACGGCCGCGGCCATGTTCATCGAAGCTTTGGACCAGGGCAACATGGTGGTCATCACCGCCCTGGAAAAGGCCGAGGTGGAGCCCGAGGAGGTGCGGGCCGCCCTGCTCGCCAAGTTCGGCCTGAAAACCGACGCGCTCAAGAACTGGCTCGAGGGCAAGGCCGAAGAGGTCAAGGACAAGGTCGCAGCTCACGGCCCGGGCGCTCACCTGGACAACCACGGCAAAAAGGAGGAACACCCCGCAGCTCCGGTTGCCGTGGTGGAGGTTGACCCCTACCTCCTGATCGCCGCCGAGTGGAGTGACGGTGCGCGTGAAGCATTCTTCACCTTGGAGTCTGGTGCCCGGCGTGAGAACACCGGCACGCCCAAGAAGGCCGATGGCAGTCCGATGACCGAAGCCGAGCGCAAGTGGTGGGGCGAAGCTGCTGGCTACATGGCCGGTCTCAAGCGCAACCTTCAGCACCCGGAGGGCCGCGAGGTCCTGCGCAAGCTGTTTGAGCGTCTAGCGACCGACCGCGTGACGGCAGAGGAACTGGCTGAGCCCTTCAATGGCAAGGTCGGGGTGGTCGTCAACGCGATCATCGGGCGCAAGCCCCTCTTCTCCGTCGCCAACCTGGTCGACACGACGGACAGGTTCTTCGGCAACGACAAGCCCCACGAAAATCGCAGCCGGTGGCAGCGCTGGCTGCGACGTCTCATCGTTCTCCTGATCGTGGTCGCGGTCATCATCCTCCTCTATATCCCCTGGCACGGGTTCTCGCTGCTCTACGACGGAGCTTGGAACATCGGCGAGCTGGCCGCCAAGCAAACGGGTCTGCCTAACCCGTCGGACAATCCCAACCTGACGGCCCAGGTCAAAGATCCCATCCTCAACGTCGTCATTGGCGCCGTGCTGGTGCTGGCCTCCCGCTTGCTCTTC
The DNA here is from genome assembly GCA_903891735.1 of Candidatus Uhrbacteria bacterium. Classification (GTDB taxonomy): domain Bacteria; phylum Patescibacteriota; class Patescibacteriia; order UBA9934; family UBA9934; genus UBA11707. The sequence goes on from CAITFQ010000056.1 coordinate 7,041, forward strand.
GGCTTCATCGACTGGCCATTCGAGGTCGGCCACTGGGCAGCCAACGCTCTCGGTCTGAAGACCCCAAGGGAAACATCAGCTCCCTTCTTCAGCTTCGCGAGCTTGGTGACGGTCATCTGCGGAGGCGTCGGCCTGCTGTTCACCGCCATCGGTGCCATCACGGCCTGGGGCGGCGGATCGGCTCATCTCTCCCTTCTGGCTTGCGCCATCGTCCTGAACTTGATCGTTTGGGGTGAGCTGCTGAAGCGGCTGAAGAACATCACGTGGCCGAAAAGCCCCGTGGAAGGAGAGGTCTTGAGCGGTGAGGAGCGCAAGCAGTATGACACCTGGCTGCGCTACATGATCGGGGTGTTCGTCTTCAGCCTCTCTCTGGCTGGCTTCGTCTGTGCCGTCCCATACGACGGCTACGTGACCAAGCAGGACCGGCTTGCCAAGCAAGCTGAGGACACCGCCGAGCAGACGGCCAAGGCCAACAGGACCAAGTCCTGCGCCGAGACCACAGCGACGTTGACCGCGTACGCTGGACAGTGGGACAGGAACAACCCCGGTGTGGAGCCCGGGACCGAGGTCTTCTGCCTCGTGGCCAAGGAGGAGATGCCGAAGATGCACCAGCTCTGCATCCAGCAAGACAGCCTCTGCCGCTAGATTACCCCGGCAGGGACAACCGTTAACAACTAACAACAAGGAGACCGTATCTCGTGAGAGCGGCAGCACCCCATGGTGCCGCCGCTCTCTTCATTTTCCAAAATTTTTTAACTACCCCGCTACCCAGCTACGCCCCTACCCCGCCATGAGCCGTTTAAACTCATCCACAAACGGAATCGGCGTCGGATTCACGTAATTTAACATGGCCAAATAGTAACTGACAAAACTCCCATACTGCAGCACCTCGCCACACTCCTCAATCGCATCTTTACCGCCGCAATCATATTCAATCACTTCCAAACCAATCCGTTCAAAAATATCGGCCGTCACCTTAAAGCGCTTCTGTACCCGTTCGTTATAATGTTTCGAACGCAACATCAGCACCGTCACATTTTTCACCATGCCTTTCGGGAACGTCAGCCCTTCCAGCAAATGATGATTAATTTCCGGCAAGGCAAAGTAAACCGCAAACTGTTTACTCGTTTCATTAATCTGATTGCTCAAAACGTGGGCATTACCCATCAAGTGCTCGGCCCCAATCACAAACACCGTGCGCCCCTGCAAACTCTTGGCCACCGTTTTCGCCGGATTCTCTTTCAACGGCACATCAACCGCACAAGTATCGAGCACATCGCCCATCGCGCTTAACATCCTGCGCACTTCAGTCTCCCCCGTTTCCACGTAACCCAAAGTCGCCAGCATCCCCAAAATTCCCGCCAATGAAAAGCCAGTTCCCAAGCGCGGCTGCTTGGCCAAATCACCCGGCGTAAACACATACATCGGCCAGCCTTCCTCCTCCGCCAACTCAGCTAATTCTCCCCCGGCCGCAATTGCCATAATCTTGGCCTTGCGCTTCTTCGCCACTAATCCTGCCGCCAACACTTCTTCCGTTGTCCCAGAAAAACTCGACAACAGCACTAACGTCTTACTGTCTACAAACGCCGGCAAATCGTAGCCCCGCACAATCTGGAGCGGCACCGTCAAATCTTTAAAAAACACACTCTGCAACATGTCCGGCCCCAGCGCCGATCCACCCATGCCCGCAATCACAATATTCGTGCACGTCTTGTACGACGCCGGAAACTTTACCAGCTGACTCTCACTCCAAGCCAATCGCACCTGCTCCGCCAAATGATCAATGCCATAAGCAATGTCATCCGGGTCATAGGCGGCGTAAACTTTTGCTTGATCCAATATATCCATACTACAAAGTTGCAGACCCCGTTTGAATCGCCTTAGTAATTAAAGCTCGTTTGCTCAAATCCCCAATCATCACCGCCCCCACTATCTTACCATTTCTCAAGTATAAATCGAGGCTACTAACCCCGTCCACTTCCTCGCTCTGCACCTCGTCGGCAAATTCTGGGCTAGTGTCACCCATAAATACTATCTGTAGGTCAAACAAATGCGTCGCATAGGACGACACCAAACTATACTCCGTCCTAACACCCAACATAGTTTTAGCTATCGTTCTCCCCTGCATCTGGGCATTCAACCAGTTCCCAATCTGCAACTGTCGTCCCAAAATTGGGTGACTAAACTCCGTCGCATCTCCCGCCGCATAAACATCCGGCACATTCGTCTCTAAAAAACTATTAGTCAAAATTCCCTGCTTCATCTCAACCCCAGCCTCACTAAACAACTCTTTATCCGCATGCGTTCCCAAACCCACGCCGACCATCACCGCCGGCAATATCGTCCCATCGTTCAATTGCACACCGATCACTTCACTATCCCCCACGGGCATCGCCTCAGCCTGCCCCGTCAGCAACATCACCCCATTCTTCTTGGCCTTCTCTGCCAACAATCGTTTAGCCTTGGCCGACAACATCCTCGACCAAAACCCATCACCCCTCATTACCACCGTCGTCGCAATATTATTCTCCGCAAAAATATTAATAAACTCGAGCGCAATAAACCCACCCCCAATAATTACTGCTCGCTGTTGCTCCTGCGGCAATCGCTTAACCTCGTTTAACCTGGCCATAATCCCGTCCGCATCATCCAGCGTCTGCAAATAGCAAACTCCCTTAGGATCAGTCGACGCCAAATTCAACTGTCCGCCCGTCGCCAGCAACAACTTATCATATGATATCTCCCGGCCCGTATGCAGCACCACACACTTATTCTGCGTATCGATCTTCGTCACCATCGTCCCGGCAAATCGCTCAACCCGCTGCTCCATGTACCAGCGCTCGGTCCGCATAAACACCTTTTCCCGCGGCACTTTCCCCTTAATATAATGCGGCAACAGCACCCGGCTATAACAAACATGCATCTCTTCATCCACCATCGTAATCTCAGCCGTGGCATCACCCTTCCGCAGCTCCTCCGCCGCCGTCGTGCCCGCAATTCCCCCGCCAATAATTACGTATTGCATAATATATCTTTACGCGTCATCACTAGTCCCTTTATCTGTCATTGCGAGTGCAACGAAGCAATCTACTATTAAATCGCTGGATAAAGCTGTGTACCAGCCTCGTCGTAAATCGTAATCGCCAACGTCGGACACGACTGCGCTCCCAAAATAATCGTCTCCTTCTCTTCCTCCGTCGCCTCAATCGTCCTCTCATAACTCGGCCCACAGTCCGCCACCCCGTGGTCCAACACCTCCGCCTTATTCTCCACATTCATCTGAAACGTTTCCGGCGCGATGGTCACGCAGCTCGCCGCCCCAATGCACAGATCTGGATCCACCACTATTCGTAATTTCATACTAATCAATCTTCAATAACTTTATAATTCGCGGCAACTCTTTTAAAACTCGTTTTATCTCACTCTTGTTCGACTTCCGGCCTAACGTAAATCGCACGCTACTTTCCGCCAGTCTATCAGATCGACCAAGTGCCTTAATCACATGACTTGCTCCCGCACTCGACGTACACGACGACGCCGTACTCGCGGCAATTCCCGCCTCATCAAGATACATTACTAGCGCCTCGCCATCAACTCCCGGTAAGCTCACATTGACGTTACTGCACACTCGCTGTGTTCGGCTACCATTGATAATCGCTTGCGGCACAATTTTTAAAATTCCTGCAAACAAGCTACTTTGCAGCGGCCGCAACTTCTTTTCGTAATCCTCGTGTTCAATCTGCGCGATCGCCAGCGCTCGTGCCAAGCCGACTGCTCCCACCACATTCTCTGTTCCCGCCCGTCGGCCTCCCTCCTGCGTCCCCCCAAGAATCTGCGCCTTAAGCGGCGTCCCCTTCTTTATAAACAACACTCCCACTCCCTTTGGTCCGTAAATCTTACTCCCCGACAAACACAAACCGTCGACGCCCAACTTCGTCACCTCTAACTTAAGCGCACACGCCGCCTGCACCGCATCACTAAAAAATAACGGATACACCTCCTTCGTACTTCGCTTAATCTTCGCCAGCGCCTTCCCCACCTCAGCAATCGGCAGCACTGTCCCAATCTCGTTATTCACATACATCATAGTCACTAACACCGTATCTGGTCTAATCGCTCGCATTACCTCGTCGACGCTCACCAAACCATCTTTATCGACGGGCGCCAACGTCACCTCACAACCCAAGTCCTGCAATACCCTAAGCGTCGCCATATGCTCAGTCGCCAGCGTCACCACATGCCTTTTATCTACTGGCGCCGCCTCAATTACTCCTTTATAAAACAAGTTGATGCTCTCCGTCGCCCCTGAAGTAAACACGATCTCTTCACTTCGTACACTCAACGCTTCAGCTACCTCAGCCCGCGCCGCTTCCAAACCTCGTTTAGCCATTCGTCCTTCCGCATGCACACTCGAGGCATTCCCAAACTCCACCCCAAAATACGGTCGCATTGCCTTCATGACCCGTCCATCCAACGGCGTCGCCGCCGCGTAATCTAAGTAAATCCGCTTCTTTGTTGAAAAATATGACATATACTTACTATAAAACTTTTTAAATTGAGACTAGTTTGGTTGCGGAGCAAGCCAAGCTCTTGAGGCTTAGTTAGTGCTAAGTCGAAAGAGTTGGCGCAGCGACAAGACCAAAATAGGCCAATTTAGAAAGTTTTATGTACAACCCGTGAACGTTAACGCATAAAAGCGTACTTGACTAGCCTTCACCTTCATCTTTAACGTGCCCTTATGGTACACACTCGCCTGCACCAAATTATACATCCTCGCCTCATCAACTTTCACCGACGTCGTCTCATCTTTATTCACCTTCACGTCCTCGCCCCGCATATCCGCCGGCAACGGCAAACCATCTAACTCCAACCACACTTCAGCTGGCTCTTCCGCCACCAACACCACATTAACCCCAAACCCACTATACTTAACCGCCACATACTCACTCGCCACCGCCAGCTCTTTACTATGCTCCACATACTCTCCACAAATCTTCCAGTGTCCGTGCAAATACGGCACGTCTTCCTTTTGTACTCCATGATCAGTAAAAGCCTCAGCTACATCTGGCAAAAACTCCTCACTGTTCCCATACTTTCCTCGCAAATAACCTAAATATAATTCTGGCGTCGTTCTATAACACGCTGCCTCATCTGTTTCTTTATCATCGGGAACCATCGGCAACGGTGTCGTCACCCCAGCCGCAATCAATGCCTCCTGCACCGCTTTCTCAGTCGCTGCATATCCTCCCTCCCCCACATGGTCGTAAACAATCACCCCATCAGCCCCCACCAAAAAACAATGCGGCCAAGCATTATTCGCATACAAATGCCAAACATCATACTCGTTATCCATGACTACCGGATAACTAATCCCAGCCGCCTTAATCGCGACTCGTACATTCTCTTCTTTATGCTCAAACTCAAACTCTGGCGTATGTACCCCAATCACCATCAATCCCAACTCCGCATATCGCTCATACAACTTCTGCACGTGTGGCAACGTTCGCTGACAATTAACACATGAATACGACCAAAAATCCACTAACACCACTTTCCCCTTCAGCTTTCTTAGCGTCTGCTTCTCACCATTCAGCCACACCAAATCCGTCGGAAACTCCGGCGCGCGCACTTTTGCTAACCGATGTAAAAACATACTTGCCGAAAGTATAGCAAAAATTGCTTAAATCGAGTAGACTTGAGAGGTATGATGATTCCTAGCCACTACGGTACTTTTCCGGCTAAAACTTTGCTTGTTCTGACCAACAACGAGCTAGCCAAACTCTTCACCTTGGTCGACCGGGAAATTGAACCCCTCTCAGTTGTCGTCACCGACGAACCTGTGCCCGACACGGATTTGCCATCAAGCGGCGATCTCGATCATGCCAAACAAGTTCGCCGCGCCGAACTCTATCGTTTACTCAACGACGAGCTCAAACGCGTTATCGCGAGCGAGCAAATTGTCGACCTTATTCTCTGCGTCCCCGAAGCCAACAAAAACGACCTCGAAGCTGCCCTTTCTCAGGACATTTTAAAGCACCTCAAAACCCTTGTCCCCAAAAACCTCGCTTCCATGGAACTCACCCAAGTTACCCGTATTTTATTTGAAGCTTAAGCAGCCAAGCCAAAGCTGAGCTTTGGCCGCAAACAAACAATCGAGCTGAGCTCGACCCGCTTATTGCCCAATAATCGATTTCTTGCTACTCTCCTCTCGTCACAAACCATGCTTGGCCGCGTGGCGAAGTGGTTAACGCGGCGGTCTGCAAAACCGCTATGCGCCGGTTCGAACCTGGCCGCGGCCTCCAAAAAATCCCGACTCACTCGAGCCGGGATCTTTTGTTGCTATTTCGCTAATGCGGTCACTTCCTTCGCCGACGTAATCACTTTCTCTGCCACACTCAAATCCTCATTATCCCGATACACCACAAACTTATAATTACTCCCCTTACCCTTGAAGTAATACGTTGCATTCACACCCTGTACCAACTTATAAAATCCATTGCCAATATCCATCGCTTCCGCCGGCACCACCGAGTGTTTATCCAAACGGAACGTGCGAATATAGCTATAGTCATCCGTCACATACGTATCCGCCGTCAACGTCGAACTACCCGTCAAAGCAATGATTTTATTCGTACTCTGTACCACCACGTCTGTCATATTACTCGTCACCGCATTTTTGGTAATATCATTCTGTACCTGCTCGTCATACTGCGGCACCATTACCCAATCCTTTGGCAAATCAAAGGTCAAATACCAACTCCCAGTCACAACGGAGGCTGGCTTATCGACGCTCGTATTAGAATTAGCCACATCATCAATCGTCGCCACCTGGGACGTCGCTGCACAACCCCCACCTAATAAGGCTAAACTTAGCGCCACCAAACTACCTACAGCTAAATATTTCTTCATATAACAGCAGCTTACAACTTCCTGTAATCTCTGGCAAACAAAAATGAGGCATACACCTCATTTCTGTTTAGAGCCAGCAGTCAGCAGAGACGAGCGGCACGTTCTACGACGACGCCAGCCGTCGGCCCTGTAACGGCGCCCGAGTCAGACGAGGTGAGCCGGCCGTTACGGTTGACGATGGCGCAGCTAGGAGTGGAACTGCCCGAGTCTCGCGCTGACTGGTAACAGAGCCTTAATTCTTATACACCTCAATCTCAACGTTATGAATACCCCAAGCAATCGCATCACTATGCTTGGTCATCCAAATGTCGATCCGCTTATCATAACGAGCATTCATCCGGTCTTCCACCGTAAACACCTGATCGCCATAATACTTAGGGATTTTGATCTTGGTACCAATCGGCAAGAAGTTCGCCGCAATCACGCCAGGACGCACGGTGGTACCGGAAGCCGTAATAAACGGCGTATCATCACACTGACCAACTTCACTGTTATAAGCAGTGGCCGGCACGGTGATAGTGTAGGTAGGGCCACGCAAGTCAGACACTGGCAAAGCGCCATATGGTTTAAGACCGTTGGTCATAGCCGCAATCTGCAAGGTAGTGTAGGAGGTGTCCCCTGGCTTTTCGTCAGCCATTGCAGGGGCTGGGACAAGACCATAACCAAGAACGATAGCCATGAGCACCAACAAGGCGAACTCAGCCGGCGACTTCTTGATCATCTTGCGCAACTTGGCAATAGAGAAGTTAGTCATAAGGGGAAATAAAATCACCTCGAAAACCATCGAGATGTTAATAACACTATACCAGTTTTGGGCAAATTGGTCAAGCAAAATGCCCCTTGACTTTGCTAAGGTTAGCCAAATTTAAGGTGCATAACAGTTGCATTTCTTAGCCCCTTACCGTATACTCCAAACATCTATGAAAAGCTACTCCAACTACCAAAATAAGCTCGGCAAATCTCCTTTAGCTCGCCTCTGGCGCCAGCACTTTGGCCATCTCGATAAAAAAACCTGGATTAAAAATCTTGCCTTAGGCGCCATCGCTCTTTTTCTCTTATTTGCCATCCTTTTCCTTGGTGCCTACGCCTGGTTTTCGCGCGATCTCCCCGATCCTAACACCCTTCTCACCCGCGACGTCTCCCTGTCCACCAAAATCTACGATCGCACTGGCACCCACCTCTTGTATGAAATCGCCGGCGACGAAAAGCGCACCCTCGTCACTTTGGACCAAATCCCTCTAGATTTACAGCACGCCGTCATCTCCGCGGAAGACGAAACCTTCTACACTAATCACGGCATCAGCGTCAAAGGCATTCTCCGCGCTATCATTTTTGGTGGTAATCGCGGCGGTGGCTCCACCATCACGCAACAGCTCGTCAAAAACGCCATTCTCACCAACGAACCAACTATCACCCGCAAAATCAAAGAAATAATTCTCTCCCTCGCCATCGACCGCAACTTCACCAAAGACCAAACCCTCCAAATGTACTTGAACGAGATTCCCTACGGCGGCACCAACTACGGCGTCGAAACCGCCAGCCAAGCCTACTTCCACAAACACGTCACGGATCTTACTCTCGCCGAAAGCGCCACCTTGGCCGGCCTCCCCCAAGCCCCCACCCGCTACCTCAACAACCCCGACCAACTCAAAACCCGCCGCGACTGGATTCTCGGCCGCATGGTTACTTTAGGCTACATCTCCCAGGCGGACGCTGACGCTGCCGAGGCTACAGATTCCCCCATTGCCGCGGACTTCAGCAACGGCATCACTGCCCCACACTTCGTTTTCTGGGTTAAACAGCTGCTCGAAGCAACTTATTCCGAGCACGACGTCGACCAAGGCGGCCTCACCGTCACAACAAGCCTCGACTACGACAAGCAAATGGCTGCAGAAAAGGCCGTCACCGATGGCGTGGCCAACCTCGGTTCTCGTTACGGTTTCAATAACTCAGGCCTCACCGCTATCGATCCTAAGACCGGCCAAGTCCTCGCCATGGTCGGCAGTGCTGACTACCAAAACAATGACATCGACGGCCAAGTTAACATCACCACCCAACCTCTCCAACCAGGCTCCAGCATTAAACCTATTATTTACGCGGCCGCCTTCAACAAAGGCTACACTCCCAACACCATTCTCTGGGACGTCGACACCCACTTCCCCGTGCCTGGCGGTGACTACAATCCCAAAAACTACCACGTTGACGAGAACGGTCCCGTCACTCTGCGCAAAGCCCTCCAGGGCTCGCTAAACGTCCCCGCCGTCAAACTCCTCTACCTCGTCGGCGTCGACAACGCCCTCAACTTCGCGGCCAAACTCGGTTACTCCACCTTCACCGACCGCAGTCTCTTCGGTCTCGCCATCGTGCTTGGTGGCGCCAACGTCAAACTCATTGAGCACACCAACGCTTACGCCACCTTTGCCAACAACGGCCTGCATCACGACATCGTGGGCGTCCTCAAAGTTGTCGACAGCAAAGGCACGACACTCGAAGAATGGAAACCCGAAGAACACGTCGGTACTCAAGAGGTGGATCCCAACATCACCGCCACTTTAAGCAACGTCCTCTCCGACAACGACGCCCGTAGCTACGTTTTCGGTCCCAGCAACTACCTCCAGCTCGGCGACCGCCCCGTCGCTGCCAAAACCGGTACCACTAATGATTTCAAAGATGCTTGGACGCTTGGCTACACCCCCTCTCTCGCCGCTGGTGTCTGGGTCGGCAATACTCGCGGCACGGCCATGAGTCACGGCGCTGACGGCTCCGTTGTCGCTGCCCCAATTTGGAACGCTTTCATGAAAGCAGCCTTAGCCAACACGCCAATCGAAACTTTCCCGGTCGCCAACATACCTGTAACCGGCAAGCCTGTCCTCGACGGCGTCATGCCCAGCACTACCGTCACCATCGACACCGTCAGCGGCAAACTCGCTACTCCCCTCACCCCTGCTCGCTACCGCCAAGACCTCACCTGCGGCGAGTACCACACCATTTTGCAATACGTTAACAAAGACGATCCAACCGGCCCCGCCCCAGCCGACCCAGTCAATGCCGACGCCTACTACACGCCCTGGGAAACTGGTATTCAAACCTGGATCACCAAACACAACGCCAATCTAAAAGAAGGTGAAACTGCTTACACCACCTGCACCATTCCAACTGACG
>CAITFQ010000057.1 GCA_903891735.1 Candidatus Uhrbacteria bacterium
AATCAATTTCTCAGTCTCGGTCGGCGGAGACACCACTACCGGAACTGCTGGATCAGTCGCTACCGGCTGAGGCTGGCCATAAGTATCCCAACCCCCTAACTGCAAAATTTTAGCCAACGCCAAACCAGCATTAACTGGCTCCTTAACTAAACTTGGATCAGCATACACTAACGCCCGCGGCTCATTCGTTGCCACCGCATACTCAGTATCATCGCCATGATCCTTCACATAAATACTACCTCGCGTTGGCACCAATTCCTCATGAATTGCGTGCTGACCTTGCGACAACGTCTGGTACCAAGCCGCGTCCACCACCTGCAACACAAACAACCGTACACCAATTATCACGATCAATAACAAAAACAGGAAGCGTAACGCCTGTAGGCGCCAGCTCCCTGATCCATTGGTCGCAGTTCGTTGATAGGCCATAGTTTGACCCATTGTACCACTTTAAGCCATTTGCAGCTCGTCCTCAGTCAACTTAGCTCCAACCGAAACCTTCTTTTCACCAGCATTCTCGTTATCCGTCAAACGAATAATCTCTCCAGCCGACGACTCAAACTCCCGGAAAGTCATGGTCACATCCTCACCATCATCATTCTTAACCGTGGCGCTACCCTCATAAGAAAACTCGTAATCCTCACCACCGTACACCACCGTGTCGTCCTCCGGCTCTAACTCTTCATCAATATCCTCAAACAACATGATCTCATCCGCCGCTGGATCGATGCTCAACCAATTACCACTCTTAGCCACGGCCCAGTAAACAGTTTCACCTGTTTCCAAAGTCACCGCATCAAAGCCGCGTGGTTGAAAAGTAGTATCACCCACCACAATCGCTTGATCATTTTGTAACGCGTTAACCACTTCAGTAATTGTCATATTTTTTATTTGATGGTCAAAGGCTGCGTTGAGTATACCTAAATATTTTTAGTAATCAAGTCCTGCTCGTGCGGCAACGCCAGAATAAAAGTAATGTCGCTCTAATTTCATCTCTGTCACCAAATGCGCTAGGTCGACGAAACTCGCTGGCGGATTACGTCCGGTCAAAATGACTTCAACCTGTGACAACTTTTTCGCCAACACCTCGATCACTTCGTCCTCACTGATCATTCCCAAGTCGACTGTCGAATTAATCTCATCGAGAATAACTAAATCAAATTCACCACTCGTCAACGCCTGCCTGACTTCATGAATTCCCCTCCTCGCTTCACTCTTATCAACGTCGATAATACTGAAATCGAATCTATTCGTAACCGGATCAATTCTATCCCGTCCGGTGGCAACATACTTGATGTTGTCTATCTTGTCTATAACTGCCCGTTCGTTGTAATGCGTCTCCCCGCCCTTATCAAAATACACAATAAAAACCCTCTTTCCAGCCCCCGCACATCTAATCCCTTGCCCCAGCGCCGCCGTCGTCTTCCCCTTACCGGTCCCATGTATCAATTGAATCAAACCATAACCCTGGAAGCCCCTGATCCTCTCGTCCATCTTCGGGATTTCACGTTCTGACATATTTTAAGTTGGTAGATAAAGTCTTTAGTGAGACGCTCAATCTTGTAGCAGGTCGTTGTCGTAAGAGACTGGCAGGGTGGTCATCTGACGACGCCAGCCTCGGCCCTGTAACGGCGCCCGAGTCACACGAGGTGAGCCGGCCGTTACGGTTGACGATGGCACAGCTAGGAAGAGGACTGCCCTGGCGGTCTCGAAACGACTTAGACCGAAAAGGCGGAGCACTTGCCCCGCCTTTTATCAACCTACCGATCAGGAACAGCCACTGGTGCTGCCACAGTTCAAACACTTGTAGCACGCCGCGTTGCGGACCATCATGCTGCCGCAAGTGTCACAAGTTGGCGCGTCCGACTGGTTGTCGAAGGTAGCACCCAAGCTAGCATTACCCATCTTGGCTGGCGCAGTGCCGGGCGACATCACCGGATTGGCACTAGTCGACGTTGGCGCATTAAAGATGCTAGGTTGTGAATCGGTCAACGGCAGCACTACCGACTCTTCGTGGCGGGGCGCGGTGACCCCGCCTATTGCCTGTTCGCTTACTGCTACTGCCTCATTATGCTCGACCAAATTGTTAATGCCGACCGCTACTTGCGCCTCGTACGGCAAGAACTTCATAGCCAAGTAACGGAAGATGTAGTCGATGATGGATTTCGCAATGCGAATATTCGGATTACTGGTAAAGCCCGATGGCTCAAACCTAGTATGCACAAACTTCTTGACCAACACGTTCATTGGCACGCCGTACTGCAAACCAATCGAGATACTGGTCGCAAACGCGTCCATCATGCCACTAATGACGGATCCTTCCTTAGCCATGGTAATGAACAGCTCAGCCGGTGCGCCGTCATCGTACAAGCCGACCGTCAGGTAACCCTTATGATTACCAATCGAGAAGCGATGTGTAATCGCTCGGCGTTCATCTGGCAAACGTCGACGTCGTGACAACGTCGTCGCAGTCGTATCAATCTTAACCGTCTCAACCTCATCAATTTTCTTTTCGACAATCGTCGCATGCGACTTCCCCGAATCCTTCTCCTTACTCGTCGTCAACGCCTGCTGACGCTTGCTGCCATCACGGTAAATCGCAATCGCCTTCAAGCCCAGTTTCCAACCCTTCATGTACACGTCCATCACGTCCTCCACCGTCGCATCATTTGGCATGTTAACCGTCTTACTGATCGCACCCGACACGAACGGCTGCACGGCGGCCATCATCGCGATGTGGGCCATGTGATGAATCGTCCTGGTACCATTCTTGGCCTTAAAGGCACAGTCGAAGACTGCTACATGCTCTGGCTTCAAGCCCGGCGCACCCTCAATCGTGTCCTGTTCGTCGACGTACTTCAGAATCGCATCACGTTCAGCGTCGCTGTAACCGAGTCGCGTCAAAGCCTCAGGCACGGTCTGGTTCACAATTTTCAGCATACCGCCGCCCACCAACCACTTGTACTTCACGAGCGCAATGTCTGGTTCAATGCCCGTCGTATCGCAGTCCATCAAGAAGGCGATAGTACCAGTTGGCGCAATCACGGAGATCTGGGCGTTACGCAAACCATGTTGGTAGCCCAAGTTGACCACCTCGTCCCAGCTCTGCTTGCTGGCCGCTAACAAATCCTGCGGAATGGCAATATTCGGCAACTCATAGGCTGCCCGGCGATGCATTTCCATCACCTGCATGCATGGCTCACGGTTCTCAACAAAGGCGTTAAACGCGCCAACCTTCTCAGCAATCCTGGCCGACTGCGCATAAGTTGCGCCCGACAACAAGGACATAATGCCGGCCGCCAAGTTGCGCCCTTCATCACTATCGTACGCCAAACCGCGGCTCATCAGCAGCGCGCCTAAGTTCGCAAAGCCAATGCCGAGCGGACGGAAGTCATGACTGTTCTGCTCAATGGCTGGCGTTGGGTAACTCGAGTTACCAACGGCAATTTCCATGGCCGTAATCATCACCTCAGCGGCGCGCTTGAACGACTCGACATCAAACTCTTGCAAACCATTAACCAGCTTACGGAACTTCATCAAATTGAGCGACGACAAATTGCAAGCCGTGTCATCCAAGAACATGTACTCGGAACATGGATTGCTGGCATTAATGCGACCGCTGTTCTTACTGGTGTGCCAAATATTAGCCGTCGTATCGTACTGAATACCTGGATCACCGCACTGCCAAGCAGCCTCCGCCATTTTACGGAAAACTTCGCGAGCGTCGTACTCCAAACTATCCTTACCGGTGGTGATTTCCTTGGTCACCCAACGGGCACCTTTTTCCACCGCCTGCATAAAATCATCTGTCACGCGCACCGAGTTGTTCGCATTCTGGAAGAAAATGCTGCCGTAAGCCTCGCCGTCCATGCTGCTGTCATAGCCAGCGTCGACCAACGTCCAAGCCTTACGCTCTTCCTTCACCTTACACTCAATAAACTGCATGATATCAGGGTGGCCGACATTGAGAATCACCATCTTAGCCGCTCGCCGCGTCTTACCACCGCTCTTCACGATCCCAGCAAAAGCGTCCAAGCCTTTCATGAACGACACCGGACCCGACGACTTACCGTTGCTACCGCCCAAATATTCCAAGGACGATCGCAAGTTCGACAAGTTGCTGCCAGTACCAGAACCATTCTTAAACAGCATGCTCTCGGTTACGGCCAAGTTCAGAATACTTCGCATGTCATCCTGCACGGAGTTGATAAAGCAAGCCGAACATTGTGGATGTGGATTAATGCCGACGTTGAACCAGACTGGGCTGTTAAACGCAGCCATCTGGTTAATCAGAATAAACGTCAACTCATCCTCAAACACTTGCGCGTCATGGGCAGTCGCGAAATAGCCATCCTTGCGACCCCAACCAGCCATGGTTTTAGCCACGCGATCAATCAACTGCTTCATGGAAGTTTCGCGCTCTGGGCTGCCAACCTTACCGCGGAAGTACTTCTGCGCCACAATGTTCGTCGCCGTTTGCGACCATTCTTTTGGTACTTCAATATCTTTTTGCTCAAAAACAACACCACCCTTTTCATTAGTAATCACCGCGCTGCGTCGTTCCCACTGCAACA
>CAITFQ010000058.1 GCA_903891735.1 Candidatus Uhrbacteria bacterium
CGGCATTATCGGCACCGGCTTACTCGCTGTCCCAATTCTCTCCGGTTCCGCCGCCTACGCTGTCGTCGAGTCCATCAACCTACCTGGCGGGCTCTCCAAAAAATGGTACCAAGCTAAGGCATTTTACGCGGTCATCACCATCTCTACTCTCATCGGCATTCTCATCAACTTCCTACACATTCCACCGTTCCAGTTACTCTATTACACCGCCGTCATCAACGGCCTCATCGCCCCACCCCTCCTTGTTCTCATTCTGCTCATCAGCAACAACCAGAAAATAATGGGCGCTCACACTAATCGACGCTGGTCGAACATCCTCGGCGTCGCTATCACTTTAATTATGACTGTCGCCGCCGTCTTTCTCTTCGTGCTATGAAAATTCTGGTCGCCGTGGTCATCATCATTCTCATCCTCATCAGCTATCTCTTCTACGAGTATCAGCGGAGCCTTCACCTCATCGCGATCGGCGAGGCCATGGCTGCCGCGACCGTTCCGTTCTCGCGAACTGCAGCCCCCTCCACCTCCCCCATACCTGGGGGAGAGTTACGTATCGCCATGGTGGGGGACTCAACCGGCGTTGGCACCGGAGCAAGCGTAGCGGAGTTTTCGATTGCCGGTTTAACTGCCGCCAAGTACCCATCAGCGAGTCTCGTCAACGTCGCTGTTAACGGCGCGAAAACCAACGAGGCTCTCGCTCAGCTCGCCAAACTCGACGGTCACTTCAATCTCATTCTCATCGACGTCGGCGGTAACGACAACGTTCGCTTCACCAACTACGACGAATTATCGTCGAGCATCAAGCAAGTCTTAGCCGCCGCCGTCGCCAAGTCAGACCACGTCTTACTCACCACCACCGGCAACGTCGGCACTGTGCCGTTACTCCCCTGGTTCTCACGTTTCATCTTCGCTCACCGCAGTCGCGTCATCCGCCAGCTCTTTATCGACGTCGTGGCCGCCACCAATGGCGACGTCCGTTATACCGACCTTTATCGCGACCCCAGTATCGACCCGTTCGCCCTCGAACCAAAAAAATACTACGCCCGCGATCTCTTTCACCCGAGCGACGCCGGTTACGCCGACTGGTTCTACTTTATCAACCAACAGCTAGACGAATTCCATCTCGTCCAGTAACATCGGTTCATTCAGTTTATGAACCAACACGAAATCATCATTTATTACAAATACACGCCAATTGCTGACCCGGCCGCCTTCGTCGCCTGGCTGCGTTTGCAATGCGAACAAATCGGCATCAAGGGCCGTATGCTCGTCGCCAAAGAGGGCATCAACGGTTCAGTCGAGGGCACGCCCGAACAAATCGCCGAATACCAAAATCGATTACGCGCCCAAACCTTTTGCGATCTCGCCAACGTCTGGTTCAAATCAAGCCCCGGCACCGGTCACGCTTTCAAAAAACTCAAAGTCAAAGTCCGTTCAGAAATCGTGGCCACCGGCCTACCCGCCGACACTGACGTCGATCCTAACATCGACACCGGCACGCACATCGACGCCGCCAAGTTGCACGAGTGGATCAACAGCGGGGAACAGTTCGAAATCATCGACATGCGGAACGAGTACGAGTACAACGTCGGCCATTTCGCTGGCTCGCATAACAGCACCATGGGCAACTTTCGCGACTTGCCCGTCATCACCCCCAAGTTCGACCATCTCAAAACCAAAAAAGTTCTGACCGTCTGCACCTACGGCGTGCGCTGCGAAAAAGCCTCGGGCTACTTAAAACAACAAGGGTTCCAAGACGTCTACCAACTCCACGGCGGCATCGGCACCTACCTGAAGCAGTACCCCGGCCAGGACTTCCACGGCTCCCTTTACGTTTTTGACGACCGCATGACCGAACAATTCACGCCCGACTACACCAAGGTCGGCCAGTGTGTCGCTTGCGCTGCTACTAGCGAACGCTTCGGCAACTGCGCCTGGGATGAGTGCCATAAACAGCTAATTATTTGCGAGTCCTGTAGCGTTAACAAAGTTTGGTGTTCGCCTGGTTGTCGAGTACAATTGAGGGGCTATGAAAAACCTTCTCGCCTCAGTAACTTTAGGCAGCTTCTTGCTCGTGGGTTCAGGTTGTTCGCCCGCCGCGCCAGCTAGCGACACCTCCTCAAGCCTCTCCGTCACCGGTTCTGCTGCCCACGCTATCACCGTCGGAGCAACTGTCAGCGTCGACCCAACTCTTCACCCACTGATGCTCGGCGTCATCTCCGGCCCTAACCCAAACGCTAACGGCACCGGAACGGACATCACTAAACAGTATCAAGACATCGGTATCACTTCAGTCAGAAATAACGACTACTACGACGACCGCCTTGACCTTGAAGGTATTTTTAATTGTGGCGGCAGTACTTATCCGTCTTGGTCTGGTTGCGACGCCAACGACGATAAAAATTACAACTGGACTAAAAGCGACGCCCAGTATCAGGCCTACATCAGTGGCGGCTTCATTCCATTCCTCCGCTTAGGCGGCGAGTGGTCAAACAACAGCCGGCCTCATGATTTCAAGGGCCCACAAAATACTGCTGAAGAAGACAACTGGATCATCGCCGCGGATAAAATGGTTGATCGTTACGAGCATTGGCAGAATAAGCCCAGTGCTTTCACTTATCTCGACCTCTGGACTGAAGCTCCAGGGGCACACTTCTACGACGGCACCAACGCCGCCTTCATTAAGTTCTGGGTCAAAGCTTACAAAGCGATCAAGGCAGCTCACCCCGAACTACAAATCGGCGGACCTGGTTTTGCGGCTGTTGTTGGGGCTCAACTGCTGACCGGCAAGGACACCTTCGCCAGCGGTTTGCTCGCCGAAATGTATCGCCAAGGAGTCCATTTAGACTGGCTTGGTTGGCATACTTTCGGTACTGATCCAACTGTCTATCCTAAACTCGCCTCTGCCTATCAAAAACTTCTCGACGGCACCGGTCAAGCTTGGGCTGGTACCAACTTCTTCGCCAACACTCAAGTCATCACCGACGCTTACGGCAACGGTTCAAGTGAAGCAGCTCGCGGTGCAACTCCCGTGCCGGTTGATACTGCTGCCGGTAC
>CAITFQ010000059.1 GCA_903891735.1 Candidatus Uhrbacteria bacterium
ATGACGTTAATTTTTGGCGGTGCCGAAAAACAATAACCGTTATGGATTTTACCAGGACCGTCATCTGAACAATTCGGCACATTATCATCCCAAGTGCTAGCCTCGCCTTCCTCGTTAACACTCGCCGTACACTGCGCTTCCGTCCAACAAGTGTCATTGTGCAGCGGATAGTTAGTCTCATTATCGTAACAACCAACATACTGCAAATCTGGCGACGAAGAACTCGAATTAGGCACACATTCAGCCGCACAGTCAGACGGCTGAGCTACATTACCTTCTGAAATCGCCCCGTCAGCCGCTGTCCCACAAAAACAATTACACTTAGTCGTGGTAGCTGCTTGCGTCGTCCGCGACAATCCGAGCATCAAACTCAAGCCCAACAAACCCAACAGCAGCCAAGAAAATCCTAATCGACGCATAAACTACGGGTTAAAAGCCGTCACAATTTGGGTAAAGATATCAAACGGAATCGCGCCTTCAATCTTTTCTCCGTTGATAAAGAAGGTTGGCGTACCTTTAACTCCTGCCGCCACGCCATCAGCCAAGTCCGTCTGGACTTCTTCATCCGTCGCCGGATCCGCCAAACAAGTAGCGTATTGATCCATGTTCAAGCCAATCTCTTGCGCCACCGCCGTCAAACCATCAGCCGTCAAATCACCCTCGGCGAACACTGCATCACTATACTCCCAAAACTTTCCCTGCTGATTAGCGCAATTGCCAGCATCTGCTGCCAACGTCGCCCCAGGGTG
Source organism: Candidatus Uhrbacteria bacterium (assembly GCA_903891735.1). Taxonomy (GTDB): domain Bacteria; phylum Patescibacteriota; class Patescibacteriia; order UBA9934; family UBA9934; genus UBA11707. The sequence goes on from CAITFQ010000059.1 coordinate 750, forward strand.
CAAATCATCCAGTGGAAAATCACGATAAATCAACTTGATCTGCTTCGGAAATTTAACTGCCAAAGCATGCATCACGTAACTCTCATTCTTAGTGTACGGACAACCAAAATCGCCAAACTCCACAATCGTCAACGCCGACTGCGGGTTCCCCTCAAATGGATCATCTGTCGTGGCCAGCGCGCCACTCCCTTTAGCCTTACTGGCCAAAGCAGCAATTGCCGCCTCAGTACTTGGCTTAGATGCTGCAAACACCGTGTCAGCTGTTAGCGTTCCATTCTGAATTCCATGATAGTAATGCCACACCCGCCAAGCAAAGGAACCGATCAACAACAAAACCACCGCAAAAATTATCGTCCCCACCCAGGGGAATCGCCCTTTCACCGGCGAATTCACCACTTCTTCGTTATATTGAGCCTCCATAGTTGATTACTCACAATTATAGCACGTTTTCCCGCGTCAACTTGCCGTACCTGTGCATTTCTGGTATCTTACCTGCATTATGATTCTAAATATCGTCGAAATCGTTCTCGCCGTTCTCCTCATCATCGGCATCCTTTTACAAGCTCGTGGCTCCGGCCTCGGCGCTGCCTTCGGTGGCGACGGCAACGTTTACCGCACCCGCCGTGGTATCGAAAAGCGTTTGCACATCGCGACCGTCATCATCGCCATCGCCTTCTTCCTCGTCGCTCTGGCGAATTCACTTTTCTAAAGCGGGGTAGGAGCGTAGCGGGGTAGCTGGGTAGATAAAAGTCGTTAGTGAGCCACTCAACCTTATAGTGTGGTCGGAAGTCAGCGAAGACGAGTGGTGGTTCTGCCCCGGAGCAAACCTCAGCCCTGCGTCGAGCTCCCGAGTTCGACGAGGTCAGTGAGCTCGTGCGGTTGACGATGGCGCCGCGAGGAAGAGGACTGCCCGATAGATACACAGCGACAAAACGAGCTTCGGACAAATAAAATAAACTCTATGCTGGAGAAGATACGCGACTCGTTCCGTCGTTTCTTTAAGCCAGGTGGTGCTGCCCGCACGCCACTCCATTTAGCGCAACGCCAAATCCTGGCTGTCCGCGGCAGTCGCGCTGTCCCGAGCCTCGCCCAATGGCGCGAACTCCCCCGCTACCTTTCAACTAATGAAAAACGTCTTTTTATTGGCGCCCTCAGTGCCATCATCATTGCTGCCGGCCTCTTAGGCTATCACTTTTTAACTTATGGCCGCGTTGTCG
>CAITFQ010000060.1 GCA_903891735.1 Candidatus Uhrbacteria bacterium
ATCGAGCGCAACACCACGATCCCGACCAGCAAGAGTCAGATTTTCAGCACAGCCGCCGACAACCAACCAGCGGTGACGATTCGTGTGGCTCAAGGTGAGCGCCCGATGTTTGGCGACAACAAGTTGCTCGGCCAATTCGACTTGTCCGGCATTCCGCCAGCACCTCGTGGTACGCCACAGATTGAGGTTAAGTTTGACGTCGACGCGAACGGTATTCTCCACGTTTCAGCGACTGATAAGGGGACGAATAAGAGTCAGAACATTACGATTACGTCGAGCTCTGGCCTCAGTAAAGATGAGATTGCCAAGATGACCGCGGATGCTGAGAGTCATGCGGAGGAAGACAAGAAGAAGCAGGAGTTGATCGAGACCCGCAACTTGGCGGACAGCATGATGTATACCGTCGAGAAGATGTTGGCGGATAATAAGGACAAGGTGAGTGAGGAGGATAAGAAGTTACTTGAAGAGAAAATGGCGGCTGTTAAGGCAGTCAAAGAAGGCGAGGACATTGAGGCTATCAAGACCGCGGCCGACGCTTTGACGACGGAAGCACAGCGCGTGGGGGCAGCGTTCTACAAATCTGCTGGCGAGGGGGATGCTGGTGCTGGCCCGATGCCTGACATGGGTGGCGCTGGAGCTGCGGCTGATGAGGGGCCGAAAGATGCGGAGTTCAAGGACGCTCCAAAAGAATAATATGAAAAAGATAACAGGAGGTGGTTGGTTGTTGATTGCGGTAGCGATAGTGGCGCTGGCCACCTTCGGTTATGTGGTGCAACGAGTGATTAACGATACGCTGAAAGAACAGCAGAGTGCAGCTACTGACACGGTTGATCAGGTTGGTGATGGCTTCAAGCAAGCGCCAAGCGATTTTGAACCGACAGCGGCGGCCAAGATTATTCTCGACAAGTACAAGGCGCTCGGTGAACCATCGGCGGATAAAATGACGGCCAGTTTTAAGAAGGAAATTATTAAGACAGCGGCCGCTGGTGGTTTCGCTCGCATTGATAGCCAAGCCCCAGGAACTGATCCAAGTACTAACTTTGAGGCCATTTTATATGGCGTTACCTCTTATCCGACGTGTGGCGGTTACGGCCAGGAACTGTGTTTCTTGGTGATTAAAAACGATAAGGGCACGTTCGTGTCTTACGTCGTCGACAGTCAGCGTGGCAGTCCGAATGGCAGCATGAGTGATATTAAGTTGATCGGTTTTGTTGATGGCGATAAGTATCAAATTACACGCTCGATTGGTGACGGACCAGAATTGCATGAGACGGCTTATGCGATTACGATTGCGACTGGGATGACGACAAAGATTGCTACTTGGAACAACGTCGACGGTAACAACAGCGTCTTGTACGATGATCATAATTTGGTCTTTAGCATTGCTGACGAAGTTCCGGCCAAGATGGACGTCGACGGTGACGCTAAGGCGAGGACGATTATCTTGACTGACGAAACTGGCAAGCAGACGACGTTGGTGCGTAAGTACTTTAACCCGCCTTCAATGATGTGGGATCCGGCTAGTCAGCAACCATTTACGGTTGATTATGACCGAACATTGACCTGCACTGATAAAGTCGATCCGACGTGGCCGATTACGGAATGTATAGGCAAAGGTTTGTACATTTGGATCTACGGTGGCTTGTACTTTTACGACGCGAGTAACGGTGAGTTCACGATGATGATGGACATGTCACCTTAATAATTTTAGCCAAACTACATGAATCCTCTAAAAGAATACGCGTTACTGTGCGAGTTCCTGACGCAGTCGACTAATGGGTTGTATACTTATGCTCATGTGTTTGACCGCACCAATACGACTGGTGAGGGGCCGATTAGTTTGAATGGCTTTCTCGCGGTGAGGATGAGGGATGTGCCAGATGGTGCCAACCTCGAGATTTACATGACGGATGAGAATAATGTGTTGGTCGACAAGGGGAGTGTGTTCAAACAGGCGGTCAAAGGGCCACAGGTACATATCATCGCTAAGATGCACGGGTTGACCGTGGCTAAGCCGGGTGAGTATCGATTTGCCGCTCGCGTCGACGGTGGCGAGCCGATTGCGCTCTGCAGTTGGGTGGCGGAACGTAAAGAAGTCGCTAAGTAAAATATATGTCTGAACAGCCTAAATCGCAGCAGTCATGGGTACTTCGCGGGTTACTCGCAATTGCATCGTTCACGATGTGGCTGCTGTCGTTCGGGTTTATTAGACGTTGGCTCGTTGGAAAAATCGACAAGAAGAAGGGGACGATAGTTGATGCTAAGATTGTGGATTAGTTATGGCCATAGATTACTACGCAACGTTGGGAGTGA
>CAITFQ010000061.1 GCA_903891735.1 Candidatus Uhrbacteria bacterium
TAGCTTCTCTTTCAGCAATCTTTCACTCTCTGGTAACTTTTTCTCTGACTCTGCTCTTTGCGCAAAATGCTCAGCCCGCTTAGCCTTAATCGCCTCGGCCGCCGCTTGTCGCGCCTCAGGATTTTGTTCTTTTGAGACTCGACGCAATAGTTCAGATTTAGCCATAATATTACTTTATTTAGAACTTTCCCATTTGCGACTAGTTTGGGCGCGGAGCAAGCCGAGCTTTTGAGACTCACTAGAGCCGTGAGTTGAAAAAGTCGGCGCAGTTCCAAGCCCAAAATAGGCCAAATGGGTAGGTTCTACGGATGGAAGAAAAACGCCACTGCGATAATCGCATAGGCCACCATTAACTGTATCCCCTCAAACCAATTCGTTTCACCGTCTTGAATAATCAAATTCGCAATCAGCACTGCGAACATAATCACAATCAGCTCAAACGTGTTGAAGATCAAGCTCATCGGGGTAGGGAAGAGCAGGCTAATCAACACCAGCACCGGCGTCACAAACATGGCAATCTGCGTCGCTGAACCAATGGAAATCTGTAGCGTTAAATCCATCTTGTTCTTCAAGGCCATCGTCACTGCACTCGTGTGTTCAGCCGCATTGCCAATAATCGCCACGAAAATCACGCCAATAAACAAGTCTGTCCAACCGAGCACTGCCACCGCTGGCTCAATCGCGCCCACTAAAATTTCACTCATCCAAGCCACCATCAACGTCGTGAGCACCAAAATTAATAGGCTTTTACCTAAACTCCAATTAGCTTCTTCTTTGCCGACGTCGGCCGCAAACAAATGCTTGTGCGTCTTGAGCGAAAACAACAAGCTGGCCGCGTACACACCAATCATCAAGACCGCCACCGCCACACTCAGCTCCTCGATGATGGCACTCCCCGCCGTTGGCGACGTCTGCACAAAAATAGCTGGGATAATCAGAGCAATCACCGCTAGCAGCAAGGTCGACGCACTCGCCATGGCCAACGTCTTATTCAGCTTCTGCTTCTTGTACTTCAAGCCGCCAAAGAAAATCGACATGCCGAGGACTAGCAGCAAGTTGCCAATAATCGAACCAGTAATCGACGCCTTTACTACCTCCACGAGTCCGGCTCGAATCGCAAAAATCGCAATAATCAACTCGGTCGCATTGCCAAACGTCGCGCTGAGCAATCCGCCAAGTGCCGGCCCCGTATGCACCGCCAATTCTTCCGTCGCCTCACCAATAAACTTGGCCAACGGCACAATCGCCAAGGCCGACAGGAAGAACACCAGCAGGGGAGACAGGCCGAGGTAATGCGCCAACAACGTAATCGGCACGAACACTAGCAGCGCAAGGAAGAATTTATCGAGCATAAACTTAATGCAAAGTGTCAGTCAGCTCGTTCATCTTTTTAACATCGGTCGAAGTAATCTTACCTTTCAGATAGTCGGCACGCAGCGATTCTTTAATATTTCGTTTAGTCGTGAACCCAATTTTCGAACCAGTTGTCAGCGCCCGGGCGTGCTTAACCAGCTTATCCACGTATAAGTGTTGATCCTCGTGGCTTAAGCCAGCATAAGTCGACTTGCCGTGGTGCACCATTTTTGCCACCTGGCGTCTCAAGCCTCTAGCTCCTTCTACCACTAAAGCTCCACCAGTTTTGAGGGTGATGCCACCATGGCTATCTTCATGCTCCGCTTGATTTTGCGTCATCTTCGCCGCTGGCTTAACTTCCTTTACCACCTGTTTCTTGGGCTTTTCATGCGGCGCTCTGTACGGCTGCGCCACTAAGCCCGCCAAACTGCCACCCTCAGTCATCGTCTCCGACGACCTGGCTCGCGGCGCCTCACTTAACCTTGTCGGCATTTGGCTCGGATTGAACGTCTTCGGCGTCATCCCGCCGCCCATCGGAATCGCTGTCGTGTGAAAGTCAGTCATATAGGTTAATTTAACTTAGTCTAGGCTCGGTTTAGTTTGCGCTGCTTAATCACCCTAGCAATCACCAACATAACCACCATCATCACCAACGCCGCCACAATCAAAGCCACCAAGCTATGAGCGATTATCGACACCACAATCGTAGTCACCGTTAAGACCAAGGCGGCCAGGAAAGTAACGGTTCCAATTAATGAGCGGCTGATTGTGCCGAACACTGGCAAGAAATCCATGACCACACTGACCGGGCCAAAGAAGGCTAGCAAGCCGAACCACATCAGCAAGAAGCCAACCGCCCGCAGCAACCACAACATCGTCAAAAATTCAGTTTGCAGCGTGGCCAAGGCCTGATTTCGCGAACCAACGAACAGACGATAGAGATTGTTCCCAGCTTGGTCGACGTACGGATCAATCTTAACTCCATTCAGCTGACCAAAGATTGTGCCGTTGAAACCTGGTCGCAGCACTAAGTAGCTCACGCGTAAATCACCTAGCTGTGGTGCCTCAAAAGTGCCCGTTGCGCTGTTCTTAATGAACAGATAGTTATCACTGGCTAGCGTCGCCCCATTTTTGACTGTTACGTCATGAGCGTTCAGCGCTAGGGGAGACAGGCCCGGCAAACCAACACTTTGCGGGTCAAAGCTATAAGCGCCAATACTAGCGGTTGTCACTTCAGTTGTTGAATCATTTAGACTTTTTACCGGATTCTCATGTCCTTCCGGGTGTTTAAAATCACTAGTCAATTTTGGACTTTCGACCCAATTCTGGCTGTAAGTATAGGTGGTGGTGGTCGTTTTCGAACCACCAGTATTGCTTGAACTCTGCGTTTGCGTTTTTTCGACCCAAGCGTACATTTCAACTTTACGTTCCGCCGCGATGAATTTATCAGGGTTCAGAAATAAACTATCGCCAATATTTTGTGACGAATCAACGCTACCTGTCGTCGACACCAGTTTTCCGGTTAGCGTCGCGTCACTGCTCACCGCCGCACTATTTACCTCAACCGCCGTCTTAGCGATGTTAGCCAAGTCGACTCTACCTTCATTCCAATACAAAACACCAAAAGAAACAACAAAAAGCAATAAGCCAATCACCACTCCTTTTATCGAGTTGATAATTCTCCCGCCGTAACTAACCGTACTAGTCGTCGAAAACGAATCTGGCATATGCTGTAATTTATAGCTACTTTCCACATTATCTCATTAAATGCCGATCGTTACTAATCATCCTACTGAATTACTTATTTTATCCCCACTTCATTTTTGACATCCAAAATTTTGTGCTACGATGAACCCATCTCCCCAACTACTCCCCACCTTATTCTTTTTTGTTCACTCTATGACCAAAGACGACCAGGTGGTAGTTACCACCATTGTTACGCAGGCAATTAACACGGCTCTCGACACTAGAGTTCCGAAGTTGATTGAGGCTGCCATCAAGAAAACTGTGCCCGGCATGATCGAGGCCGGTATTCAAAAAACCGTGCCATACATGATCAAAGATGCCATCGAGCAGAACAATCACGTCCTCAAGCTCGAACTCCGTGACGAAATCTACGCCATGAACAAAGCTATGGAGAATCGCTTAGTCAAAAAGATTGACGATACCCGCCGCGAAATCGTCTCCGACATCGGCGATATACTAGACTCGTCAATCTTACCGCAAATCACGGAACTTCAGTTCGACGTCGCACGCCTCAAACAACCCGCCATCGCCTAGCTATAAACAAAAATCCAGCCGCCTAAGCGACTGGATTTTTGGTGAGGCTTGAGGGACTCGAACCCCCGACCTTCTGGTTCGAAGCCAGACGCTCTATCCAGCTGAGCTAAAACCTCTCGCTTACCGGATAGTCTTCCGCTCGGTTTCGTGAAAAACTATCTCACCTTCGCTCTCGACTATCCGCCGCTCGAGTCGCCTCGCTAAAGCTCGGCGGAGGCTCGGGGCTGCTGGCTCGTAAGTAACTACCCGATAATAGCTTAAATATTGACTTTGGTCAATTGTTATGGCATCCTTCCCCTCGTTACAAACTCTTGAAATGCCCAGTTAAATGGGCATCGGTAGCTCAGCGGTAGAGCAGGTGACTCTTAATCACTTGGTCGTGGGTTCGAATCCCGCCCGGTGCACCAAAAAAATCCAGCCTCAGCTGGATTTTTTTGTGTGCCCGGGAGAAAGCCATTGGCATGGCTTCCGTCGGGATTCGAACGGCGGAGCCATGGCGAGCACCAGCGAGCACGGCGAGCCGGTGCCCAGGCCGAGTTGAGTGTCGACGAAACTCGAGCCGCGGGCGAATCCCGCCCTGTTAATAACCTTTCGCAAAAACTCTAAATCTAAGTTAAACTAACCCTACCTACTAATCTTTTTCTTATGAACGAATTCGCCCCCAACCACTCCGAGGAACTCAAGAACGAAGCCGCCGCTTTGCGTAACATGGCCGAAGCTGGCGATGAAACCGGTGCCATCACCGCCGCCGCCGAGGCTAACGAACACGCCGCCGACGCCATCGACGAAGAAGATATCGCCCTAGCTCGCAGTGGCGACGATGAAGCTGCCGCCTAACCCTCACCTCATCCCTAAACCCTCAAAAAATCCCCATAACGGGGATTTTTGCTTGACCTCAAGCTAATTCTCAGGCACGCTTTAACCGCTCCGCAGCCCGCGGCGCAGCAGTAACCCAGTCCCTCGAGGTCATTTTGAGCCAACGCTCCCGCTCCACCCACCAACCCCAACGCCGTGGCCGCAACCGCCGCCAGCAGACCCATCGCGATCACCATCTGTCCGGCGGTACCGGTTCCAAGTATCGCCGCAGCCGTTGCGGCAGCCGCGAGCGCCGTCGCGATCGGCCCCTGTCCAAGGCCCAGGGCTACTCCTACGTGGAAATCACCGGCAACGACTAGCCGCCTCGTCGTCCTCCGGCCTTTGACAAAAAGGCCAATCTCAGGCACTATCCTCTCGCCGTGCATCCCGCCCGGTTGCTCCAACCCCCGCCCAGTAGGTACTACCTTGCCCAACGATGGATCTCTCCCCAACCCCGCCGACGCGCTCCAGCCTCTTCACCAGTCGCCGCGCAAGACCCTCCACCCCAAGCCGAAGGCCGTCCGGCGCTCGCCGGTCGAGACCTTCGACTCGGTCATCCGCCCCTACCTCGGTACGGATGGCAAGAGCTTGCCCGTCCACGTCGTGACGATCGCCAGCCGTCTCCTCAAGGACGCTCCGCCCAACCGGCGCAAGCGCCCCGTCGACGCGGCCGGCAACCTCACCAAGCCACACCTCCTGGTCCTGCACTTCGAGGACCACAAGAAGGACCTGGTCGAGCTCGAGAACCAGCGCGCGCGTCTGACCGGCAGCACCCGCCACCCGAAGAAGACCCGTCTCTCGTAGCGCCTCGCGCTGCCCTGACCCCCTAGTCCGTCTCGCGGACTGGGGGGTCTCGCTTTTTAAGCACAAACTTTCATGCTATACTGAGTGCAATTATCGTTTTTACCTATGTCTATCCTCCTCCTAGTCGGCCTCGTCCTGGCTGGCGTCCCGTTTCTCCTCATCGTCGGCTTTGCTGGCTTTATCTTCCTGTCGTTCATGAACGACGACCACGAAGCCAAAGGCATCTTGACCGTCGCCCTCATCTTCATGGGCATCGGCATCGCCCTCATCCTGACCGACGTCATCTCCCACTGGGTTATTGTTAACTAGACAATAACTCGGCGCTGCTTTAATATCGACGCTATCTATGCGCCTTTCTACTTCTTTCGTTCGCACCGCCAAAACCGCCCCCGCCGACGCCGAAACCGTCAACGCCAAACTGCTCCAACAAGCTGGCTTCGTCGACCAACTCATGGCCGGTGTTTATTCATATTTGCCTCTTGGCCTTAAAACCCTCCGAAATATTGAGCAAATCGTTCGTGAAGAAATGGACGCCCTTGGTGCTTCAGAGGTCTTAATGCCGACCCTCCACCCCAAAGCCAACTGGGTCAAAACTGGCGGCTGGGACAACATCGACGTCCTCTTCAAAATGAACTCCCGCACCGGCAACGAATACGCCATGGGTCAAAGCGAGGAAGAAATTGTGACGCCACTCGTCATGTCGCGCGTCTTGTCCTACAAGCAACTTCCGGTCAAAACCTACCAAATCGGCTGGAAATATCGCGACGAACTCCGTGCCAAGTCCGGCATCATGCGCGGCCGCGAGTTCTTCATGAAAGACATGTACAGCTTCCACACTTCACAGGAAGACTTCGATAAATTCTACCAAGAGGCCAAACAGGCCTACCTCCGCGTCTTCTCGCGCCTCGGCCTAGTGGCCAAAGTCACCGAAGCCTCTGGTGGCGCCTTCACCA
>CAITFQ010000062.1 GCA_903891735.1 Candidatus Uhrbacteria bacterium
AAACTACCAGACTCAATAACAATCTCTGGCGGACAATAAGCTTTATAATAACTGATCCCGGCCATCAAATGCAACGCGAACAACGCGCGATGCAATTCGTCGAAATCGAAACTCGTTTTCACCGTCTCACCAAACACAATCGAAGAAATCGATCGCGCCTTCGCTGCCTTACCGATATTAAATTTAACTTTCTCGGTAAAAGTAATCGCATCGTCCAACCCATAAACAAAACTCGCTTCACCGCTGTCCGCGTCAAAGTCATAACTCACGAACCGAAATTTCTTATACGGCGAGACAATCTTTTTCATATTACGCGCCAATCAAAGCTACCAACTCATCGCGTTTAGCTATCATCATCGCCTCCGTCATTGCCTCCACAATCAACCGCAGAATCGGTTCCGTATTACTGGCCCGCACCAAAAACCACCACTCACGCCCGAATTCACACCTTATTCCGTCGAGCTTATTCACAACCGTCGCCGCACTCTCATATTTCTCTGATAATTTCTGCAACGCCGCCGCTTTATCATGCACTTCGATATTCACCTCCCCACTATTGCTCATCGCTCGCAGCGGTCGCACCAACTCGGCGAACTTCACACCCAACTCCTTCCACAACGTCAAAACTTTCACCATCGCCAAATCTACACACTCCAAATTACCAGTCTCGGCAAACATAAAGTGACTCGACAATTCGCCGCCAAGTGCCGCGCCAGTGTCGTGCATCGCCTTAATCACCGTCGTCCGGCCAACCGCCACTTCCACGCATTCACCACCAGCCGCCGCAATCGCCTCACGTGTTGCCCAACTTTGGTTCGGCGCCACAATCACCTTAGCGCCCGGCTGACTTTTTAACATCGCTTGCGCCAACAAAGCCAAGGTCTGGTCACCGCGCAAACTCACTCCCTCGTTATCCACAAAACCCACTCTATCTGCGTCACCATCCAGCGCAATCCCAAAATCTGCCTTCTCTTTAAGCACCGCCGCCTTCAAGTCGCTAAGCATTTCCTCCTTCGCCGGATTCGCCTCATGATTCGGAAACCGCGCATCAGGTTCCGCATACATCTCGATGACTTCTAGGCCGAGCCGTTCCGCTAATTTCCGTACCGTCACCGCCCCCATGCCATTACCGTAATCGATGACCACTTTAGTTCCCGCAAACTTCTTCGCGTCTACATTTTTCAAGCAAAAGTCTAAGTAATTTTCTAAAACGCTACAATAAACGACCTGACCCCGTTCTTCACTCTCCGCATATTCCTCACTCATCAGCGGCAAAAAATCACTCCCCGGAATCGGCAAACCATTATGCCAGGCCATCTTCAAGCCGTTATATTCCGCCGGATTATGCGACGCCGTGACCATCAACCCCGCCCCAACGTCAGCCTGGCTCGACACCGCAAAGTTGTATAACGACGTTGTGCACAGCCCAATATCAAGCACAGTTGCACCCATCGCCGTAATCCCCTCAATCGCCGCCTTCGCCAACTCTGGACTGGTACTCCGCATATCCTGGCCGACCACCACTTTCTTAGCTTTAGTCACACTAACCAAAGCTTTGCCCACTTGCTGCGCAATTTCTGGCGTAACCTCAGCCAATAATCCGCGAATATCGTTCTTCTTAAAAATCTCAGCCTTAAATTCCATAATTCTTTGACATTAAGCCTCAAAAAACGTACTCTCATCTTAGCACTTATCCATATTTTCATAAAGAATCTATGCCCGTACTCGGAATCATCTTCATCGTCGTAGCTATCCTCGGCCTCTGGCTCATCGCCGCGTTCAACGGCCTTATTCGCGGCAAGAATCGCACCGAAGAAGCCTGGAGCGACATCGAAGTCCAGCTCAAGCGCCGCTACGACCTTATCCCCAACCTTGTCAACACCGTTAAAGGCTACGCTGCCCATGAAGAAGGCGTCTTCGTCAAAGTAACGGAAGCTCGCACAGCAGCTATGGCTGCTGGCAACATGAAGGAACACGTCGCTGCCGAAAACATGCTGTCCCAATCACTCAAATCCCTCTTCGCCGTGGCCGAAAACTACCCAGCTCTCCAAGCCGCCGACAACTTCTTGCACTTACAAAAAGAATTGGTCGACGCCGAAGACAAAATTTCTGCTGCTCGTCGTTTCTTCAACGGCCAAGCTCGCGACTTCAACATCAAGCTCCAAGTCTTCCCCACCAACTTGGTTGGCCATTCTCTTGGCTTCGACAAGTTCCCTTTCTTTGACGCTCCAGCCGAAGCTGACCAGCCAGTCGAAGTGAAATTCTAACCTCGCACTTAACTCTGTGTACTCAGAAATAGCGGCCAACAAACGCCAAACCTGGCTACTCATCATTCTAGTCAGCGCCTTACTCATTGGCCTGGTTAGTCTTATCGGTCGTATCGAAGGCTTGGACATCTTGACCGCCATTCTCATTGGCACCGCTTTCGCTAGCAGCTTCTCCCTTTTCAGCTACTTTTTCTCCGCCGACATTGCTCTCAGCTCCAGCGGCGCCAAGCAAATCAGCAAACAACAAGCGCCCGATCTCTACAACTTAGTCGAGAACCTCACCATCGCCGACGGCCTGCCCATGCCAACTATCTACGTCATCGATGACCCTAGCCCCAACGCCTTCGCCACCGGCCGCGATCCCCAGCACGCCAGCATTACTTTCACCACTGGCATCCTCGCCCTCCTCGACAAAAACGAACTCCAAGGCGTCGCTGCTCACGAACTCTCCCACGTCAAAAACTACGACATCCGCGTCATGACCATCGTCGTCGTCCTGATCGGCGCCATCATGCTCATCGCCAATCTCTTTCTCCGTACCAATCTCTTCTTTGGTCGACGTCGTGACAACAAAGACAACGGCGGCAGCGTCCTGCTCATCATCGGCCTCGTCCTGGCCATCTTATCCCCCATCTTCGCCCAACTAATCAAACTCGCCATCAGTCGTCAACGCGAATATCTCGCCGACGCCAGTGGCGCCCTCCTCACCCGCTATCCCCAAGGCCTCGCCTCTGCTCTCCAAAAAATCTCACAAGTCAACGTCCCCCTCCGCAACGCCAACCACGCCACCGCTCACCTCTTCATCACTAACCCCTTCGGCAACATCGCCGGCCTCTTCAGCACTCATCCCCCAATTGCGGACCGTATAGCTCGGTTGAATAAAATGATGAACTCGTAAATTGAGTCATTAATGAGCCAGAAGTCTTATAGCAGGTCGTAGGAGCAGCAGCTGTCGGGTAGTCCTCTGACGACGCCAGCCGTCGGCCCTGTAATGGCGCCCGAGTCAGACCTGGCCAGCTGAGCTGGCCGAGGTGAGACGGCCATTACGGTTGACGATGGCGCCGCGAGGAGGAGGACTACCCGACAGCTGCGAAGCGACCAACGAATTTCGAACAAGGTAAAAAGTAAAGACCTGACCCCATATGACAGAGGTAACCGACAAATTCACCAACCACTTAAAAACCGTGCTAACCCGCGCGTTATGCTTGGTGGTGGAACAAGGCGGTGAAATTATCAACCCGCAGCATTTACTGTGGGCCATTGGTACAGAAGCTGGCTCAATTGGCGGTGAGCTCTTAAAAAAAGCTGGCTTGAACGACGACTCCCTCAGTCTCTTTGCCAAAGTCGCCATCAAAACGCCAGTCAAAACTAACAGCAAAAAATCTACTAACAAATCGCCAGGGACTCCCGTCCTGTCCGACAGCGCCAAAAATGCCATCGAGAAAGCCGTGCTGACTGCCACCATGTTTGCTCATCGCTACGTCGGCACCGAGCATTTACTTTCAGGTCTCTTGCAACTCGAGTTGGTCGAGCTCCGTCATTTTTTGCATGACCACGGCATTACCGAAAAATCCCTCGCCGCTTCTTTAAACAACGTTTTCCGCACCACCGCCACATTCCCAGAAAACAAACCAGGCCACGAGCACCACGACCATCCTCATCTGCCCGACGACCTCGACCAAGACACCGAATCACCAACCTCGGCCCTCGAATACTTCGGCGTCGAGCTAACAACCCAAGCCATGGTCGACACTTTCGATCCACTAGTTGGTCGCGAGCAGGAACTAACTCGTTTAGCCAGCATCCTACTCCGCAAAAACAAGAACAATCCGTTACTCTTGGGCGAAGCCGGCGTTGGTAAAACCGCCATTGTTGAAGGCTTGGCTAAACTCATCGTCACCGGCAAGGCTCCCGGCGCTCTGGCCGACAAACGCATCTTCCGCCTTGATCTCACCAACCTCGTGGCTGGCAGCACCTACCGCGGCGATTTCGAAAGTCGCGTCCAAGAAATTTTGGAAGAACTCGCCGAGCAGCCCAACATCATTCTCTTCATCGACGAAATCCACAACCTGGTCGGCGCCGGCGCTGGCGGCGGTACCGGCGACGCAGCCAACATGCTCAAGCCAGCTCTTGCCCGTGGCCAAATTCGCTGTATCGGCGCCACCACTTGGGCGGAATTTAAGAAACACATCGAGCACGATGCTGCCTTGGAACGTCGTTTCCAACTCATCAACGTCGCTGAGCCAACTCTCAACCAAACTCGCCAAATCATCAACGGTCTGCAACCCAAATACGAACAGTTCCATCACGTTAAGTTCACACGCGAAGCCATCGACACCACTCTTAAACTCGCCGCTCGCTATCTCCCGGGCAAACAATTCCCGGACAAAGCCGTAGACATTTTAGACGAAGCCGGCGCCACCGCTATGCTCGGCAACGCAGCTGCTCGTGGCACTTTAGAACGTCGCCGCTTAGCCGACGCCCTAACTTTAGCGCGTCTCAATAAAGCCAACGCCGTGCTCAGCGAACAATTCCTGGCCGCCTCAGATTTCAAAAAAAGCGAAGACTTACTGCTCATAAAACAAGATAAACTTGGCCCCGTCACTAACAAACCAAGCCTTAAAATAATCGACGAAGCTGACATTACTCAAGCCGTTTCTAACCTCACTGGCATCGATCTCAATATTCTTTCCACCGACCAGACAACTACCTTAAAAACTTTGCCGAGTCTGCTCGCAGGCCAAGTCATCGGCCAAGATAGCGCCATCAAACTAGTTAGCCTTGCCCTCAAACGCGCCAAACTCGGCCTGGCTAAACCTAATCGCCCACTGGCCTCATTCCTCTTTGTCGGTCCCTCTGGCGTCGGCAAAACCGAACTCGCCAAAGCCGTGGCGACTCACTTCTTCGCCGACCAGTCTGCCTTCATCCGCCTCGACATGAGCGAATTCGCCGAAAGCTACGCCGTTAGCAAACTGCTTGGCTCGCCCGCCGGTTACGTTGGCTTCCGCGAAGGCGCCAAACTCGCCGACGCCGTCCGCGCCAAGCCCTACTCCGTGGTCCTGTTCGACGAGCTGGAAAAAGCCCACCGCGACGTCCACAATCTCCTCCTCCAACTACTCGACGAAGGCACCTTAACCGACGCCACCGGTCGCGTCATCAGCTTCCGCAACACCGTCGTCATCATGACCACCAACGCCGGCCGCGAACGTTTCTCCCAAGCTGGTCTCGGCTTCAACGACGCTGACTCTGCCGTCGACCAAAAACTAGCCACCGATATCCGTAGCCTCCTCGAAGAAAGTTTCCGTCCCGAATTACTCAACCGCGTTGACCACACTTGTCTCTTCCGTCCGTTAGAAATAGCCGACCTCGAAGCCATCAGCGCCAAGAGCTTAAAAGATCTGTCTAATCGCTTAGCTGAACTAGGCACCAGCCTCTCGATCAACAAATCCGTCGCCTCGTTCCTCGCCTCACGCGTCAAACCAGAACTCGGTGCCCGCGACATTCACCGCCTAGTCGCCGAATTACTCGAATATCCCCTCACCGATCTCATCTTAAACTCGTCTAAATCAAAAACCAAACGAATTTCAGTTAACCTAAACAAGACCGGCTTTCCAAGTCTAAAACTGACCGCCAAAACGTGATATACTCTAAGTGTCTATGGCCTCGGCGCTCGACACTTGGAACCAAACTAAATTCGCTGCTAAGTCAGCTGCCGTGAAAACCTCACGAGCAACTTTTCCGGTTGCCGCACTCGCTCTCCAAATGGCCGCTACTGCCGAAGCGCAATCTTCTACCGCTCAGCAATTCCAGGCTAGCCAACAACGCGAACGCATTTCTCATAATATCCGGGCCTATTCTGCCGCTAGTCTCCCCACTTTCAACGACGCCTACGCTATGAACGCCGACGACGAAGCCGCTCAACAAACTGCCGAAGACAGTCTAACCGAAGCCTACGAATACAGCCGCGCTGATACCGACGGCCAGTACGACTACGGCAACGCCAAAGCTCAATCCCGCGCCCGCTCTATCCGTTACGACCTCAACGCCGCCCAAAGCGCCGCTGACGAGCGCCACCTCATCGACGAAATTAAAGCTGCTGTTCCTGGAGCTTTCGGCGATGTCGGTGCACCCTGCGAAGACTTAGGCGTAACTCTAGGCAGTTCTACCGCCGTTATCACCTATCAAGCCCTCGTTACTATCTTTCCAGAAGTTGGCGACCGTCTCGAAGCCACACCTTTAGCGGCAATCCTCCCTCCACGTTTCAATTATCGCTCCGGTCTCGGCGCAGGCGCCATTGTTAATGCTGCTCTTGTTTGGCTATTTGCTAATACCGGCCTAGTCATCGGTATCTCAATTTTCATTCTCATCTGCATCATCATCTTCGGCA
>CAITFQ010000063.1 GCA_903891735.1 Candidatus Uhrbacteria bacterium
CTCCGACCGCTGCCGACCAAATGCTCACCCGCCTTAGCAAAAGCAAACGCCGGCTTGCCATAATCATTTACCAACCTTCCTGCCACCAACCCAACAATCCCCGGCAACCAATCGGGGTGATAAACCACAATCACCGGTGCAGTTGCATCAACCAGCTCAGCCGCTTGTTTATACGATATACTCGAAATATTCTGTCGTTCAGTATTTAGCTGCTCGAGCTTTGCTGCCGCCTGTTGCGCTTCGTTCGCATCGACCGCCGCCAACGTCGCAAACGCCAACTCGGCACTAGCCAAACGCCCCGCCGCATTCAAGCGCGGACCAATCCTAAAACCAATCGTGTCGGTGTCGACGCTATCCAGGTCGACACCAGCTGAAATCAAAATCGCCAGCAATCCTGGTCGTCGCGTCTTACGCAAAACTTTTAAGCCAAAGTATTCCAAAACTCGATTTTCTCCAGTTAACGGCATGACGTCCGTCACAGTCGCAATCGCCACCAGATCGAGCCACCACTTCTCATAACCAATCGGTAAGGCCAAGCCACGTTTGCGCGCCTCATCACACAAGCCGCTAGCCAACTTAAACGCCACGCCAGTCCCGCACAACGTCTTATTCGGATACTCCTCACCTGGTGCGAGCGGATGAAGAAGGATCGCCTGCTCCGGCAATCTCTCGCCGAGTTGATGATGATCACAAACTATCACGTCAATCCCCAACTCCGCCGCCCGATCAAGCTGATCAGCGTTAGCAATCCCGCAATCCACGGTAATCAACAATTTCACACCTTCAGCCGCTAGTCGTTCGATGGTATGAGTGGCGACGCCATAACCATCGCGTTCCCGATCCGGCAAAAATACATTTAACGATAACTGCTGCGCACAATCCTCGTTCGATGATTTTAGTTTGCCGAAAATATCGCTTAGCGCCCCAAACAACAACGTCGACCCACACACCCCATCCGCATCATAATCGCCATGAATGACAATCTTTTCCCCTTCCTCTAATGCCGCAAAAATCCTGTCCACGGCCAGCGGCATGTCATTAAACAACCACGGCGAATGCGTTCCCTTCTCCCAATCTGGGCTCAACCACGCCTCTTGTTCAGCTTCAGCCACGTTCCTCGACAATAATAACTGACGCACTAAATCGTCACTCACCAGCGGCGCAATTACCCAATTCTTAGCCATGCCCCAATACTACCACAACAGCTACCAAAATCGCTCACTACCTCAAAGCACTCGCCACCGTCGCCAACACCATGGAGATTACTACGATTGTACACACAATCGCCCAAGCCTTACGGGTCTTTTCTGTCTTAGCCATAGACGAAATTAAAATCGATTAACGTTTCAAAACTTTCATGTAAGCCTCGCTCGGGATATTCACTTTACCCACACCCATGGCCATCATTTTCTTCTTACCCTTCTTCTGCTTCTCCAATAACTTCATTTTACGCGTAACGTCGCCACCGTACAAGTCGCCGGTCACATCCTTGCGCATGGCACTGATCCGTTCGCTCGCCACCACCTTGCCGCCAATCGCCGCTTGCAACTTAATCACGAACTGCGTCTTCGGAATCTCGTCCTTCAACACGTCGAGCACTCGGCGACCCACCCGCTCCGCCTCATCACGATAAACCAACGTCGCAAAGGCGTCGACGGCGTCTTCTGCCACCAAAATGTCGAGCTTAACCACATCCGCCGGTCGGTAAGTAAACACCTCATAGCCCATCGACGCATAGCCAGCGCTGATACTTTTCAGCTTATCATTAAAGTCAACAATGATCGCACTGAGCGGAATCTCATAATGCAACACTGCCCGGTTATCACTCAAATATTCGGTATTAGTATAAATACCACGCCTATCCTGACACAAGCCCATAACGCCACCGATGTCTTCAACGCGCGTAATAATATCAATCTTAGCCCACGGCTCCTCCACTTTATCAATAAAACTTGGGTCCGGCAGATCAAGCGCACTCTTGATCGTTATAAAATCCGGCTTACCGTTTTGATAAACATGATAAGCCACGCTCGGCAAAGTGACGACGAGGTCGAGGTTAAACTCGCGGTCCAGTCGCTCTTTCAAAATCTCCAAATGCAGCATGCCCAAGAACCCGCAACGGAAACCGTAACCCAAAGCTGGTGAATGTTCTGGCTCATAAACCAAAGCCGAATCGTTAAGCTTCAAACGCTCCATCGCCTCCCGCAAAGCGCTATAGTCATCGCCGCCAGCCGGAAAAATACCAGCATAAACCATGGGCTTAACCTCGCGATAGCCTTCCAAAGACACACCACCGATGTTACCGACCGTCACCGTATCACCAACCCGACACGCCCGAATATCCTTCAAACCCGTCACCATGTAACCGATCTGTCCAGTTTCAAGCTCATCAAGCGCTGACATCTTCGGCGTCAAAGCCCCCAGCTCCAGCACTTCACCCTCAGCGTCAGTCGCCATCATGCGCAGCCTATCGCGCTTCTTAAATGTACCATCAATCACCCGCACATAAGCGACGACACCCTTGTAATCGTCATACGCCGAATCGAAAATCAACGCCCGTGGTGGCGCGTTCTCGTCCCCGACTGGCGACGGAATCCGTTCGACAATGGCGTCTAGCAACTCTTTTACACCCTCGCCCGTTTTACCGGACACGCACAGAATACTACTCGGGTCGCAGCCCAGAAGTTTGACGATTTCCGCCGTCCTGGTTGGCACGTCAGCCGCGGGAAGATCGATTTTATTGAGCACCGGAATAATCTCCAAGTTTTCCTCCATCGCCAAGTAAAGGTTGGCAATCGTTTGCGCTTGCACACCTTGGGTGGCGTCCACCAACAGCACCGCACCATCAACCGCCGCCAAAGACCGCGACACTTCATAGTTAAAATCGATGTGTCCTGGCGTATCAATCAAGTTTAACGTGATGTCTTTCCAGACCATGCGGGCCGGCGCCAACTTAATAGTGATCCCCCGTTCACGCTCAATATCCATGCTATCCAAAAGCTGCGCCTTCATGTGGCGGCTATCGACCGTTCCCGTAATTTCCAACAAACGGTCGGATAACGTGCTCTTACCGTGGTCAATGTGGGCAATAATACAAAAATTGCGGATCCGCTCTTGTGGCACCATAGTGGTCCAAGTGTAACGGAAACTAGGCTTTTTGGCTATTTTTAGTGCCGTCCCAGGAAAGCTCAGCTTTCCTCGCATACCCATAGCCGAGCTCAGCTCGGTTGACAAAATCTAAAAAATGCTCTATAGTGAGCGCTTTCCTGCCGATCAAAAATCAGCAGGATTGGCCTACGGACAGTCAACAATCAACCGTCAGTTAACCCTGACCCAGGAGCAGCCATGTGCGAAGAGCACTCACCCGACGGCCCCAAGCCGTTCGAGGATACTGACAACGTCAACATCGGGACCGTCCCCGAAGATGTTCTCCTCAGCTGTATCGCTGACCGAGCCCGTGACATCCACCGCTTCAAGCGGACTCGACTCGAGCGCATCCTACTCAACCTCAGCCTGGAGCGACCCGAAGTCGTCCTCCTGGCCATCAGCCCCGGTTCGGCGGCCAGTCACCGCCTTGAGCCCACCCAACTCGCCAAGGTCAAGAGCCACGCCGAGCAACAACTGGCCGGTCTGATCCAGCAGCAAGCTGAGCAGCAGGCAGTACTGCGCAGGGCCGAGCGCATCAACCAACTCCGCGCCCTGGCCGCCAAGCGTCCACTGTGTGTCCTGCAGCTACTCCACTGTGGAGCTGCCATCAACCTCGACGGCTGCCAGGTGACGGACGACGAACGCCAGAACCTACGCTTCTTCGCCACTTCCGTCGCCAAGCAGATTGAGCTCCGTCGCGGCATGTCGCTCGAGGTGATGTCGCTGATCATCAGCCTTCGTCTCGAACGCTAGTCACCGACACCACTTCGTCACAACTTCGTCACCGTCGTGCGGCGGACATCCTCTCGGGTGTCCGCCGTCTCGCGTTTTAATTATCGATTACCGCTGAGCCAATCAGTTCTTCGTCATCATAAAAAGCAATAAACTGACCTGGAGCGACAGCTCGTTGCGGCTGCTCAAAAACTGCCTCGATTACGCCAGGCCGAACTTCGGACAAAACACCAACAGCCAACGGCTGACGATAGCGAATACGTGCTTGAATTTTACGACCAAAATATTTCTCCAAATTGCCATCAATCGTTTCGGCAATATTCGAAGCTCGTAACTTAGTTCGATAAAGCGCCTCGTCGTCCTCGCCCACCGCCACGATAACTTCGTTTATTTCAGGCTTACGCTCCACCACATAATACGGTATGCCGCCACCAATACCGAGTCCGCCACGCTGACCGATGGTGTAGAACTCAAAACCCTGATGCTGGCCGATAACTTCGTTTTTAGTTGTCACGATATTGCCGGTGTGGGGTTCGATCCTAGCCTTTAAGAAATCATCCATATCAACTTGGCCGACAAAACAAATGCCCTGGCTGTCCTTCTTATCCGCCACTGCCAAATCATACTTCTTCGCCAATTCCCGCACTGCCGGCTTCTCCAGCTCGCCAATCGGAAACATCGATTTTTTTAATTGCGCCTGCGTCAACTGGCACAAAAAATAACTCTGGTCTTTGTTCTGGTCGACGCCGGCCAACAGATGGACGGTCCCATCATCATCGATTTTAGTCCTAGCATAATGTCCGGTAGCTACAAACTCGCAACCTAGCTTAGTCGCTTCATCCATGAACAAATCAAACTTCATGTACTTATTACACAGCACGTCCGGATTCGGCGTCCGTCCCGCCTTATACTCAGCAATCATGTATTCGTAGACTTTGGCTCGATACTGCTCCTCAAAGTCGAAAGTATGAAACGGAATGCCCAACTTGGCTGCGACCGCCATAGCGTCACGCCGTTCCGCCCGCCAACCACAACTTTCATCGGTACTCCCGTCACTCCAGTTCTTCATGAAGCCGCCAATAACTTCATAACCTTGCTCAATTAACAAAGCTGCGCTGACACTCGAGTCAACGCCACCGGATAAACCGATCATTACTTTGCGCTTCGGCAACTCATTCATACTAAACAAACCGCTGGAAAATCGGCAGCACCGGTTCGGCGGTCACCATGATTCGCTTCTTAGTCACCGGCTGATCAAAGCCAAAACTACGGGCAAACAACGCAATATTCCCGTCCAACATTTGCACGGCGCCGTACTTCTTATCGCCGACAATCGGAATGCCAAGTGTTCCCATGGCCACGCGAATCTGGTGCGGTCGTCCTGTCTTCGGCCGAATTTCTATTAACGATAACCTCTGCTTACCTTCACCAATCGTCTGCCGCACTCGATAGCCGAGCTCTGCCTTCACCGATCCTGGCACTTCCTCGCCATAAGCCGTCACCGTATTAGTCGCCTCATCCTTATACAACCATTGCACCACTTCACCCATAGCCGCCTCCGGCGCACCCTCACACACCGCCCAATAAATCTTCTCCACCCGACGCATACGAATCTGATCACTCAAACGCGACGCCCCCTTACTCGTCTTGGCAAAAATGACGACGCCACCCACCGGCCGGTCCAAACGATGAACCAAACCTAAAAAAACATTACCCGGCTTAACACCACGCTCTTTAATCAACTTCTTAACCTCGTCCATTAAACAGACGTCGCCCGTGTCGTCACCTTGGGTCAACATCCCATGTGGCTTACAAACAGCGATAACGTGGTTATCTTCGTAAAGAATATCCATAACCGCCTACTCTACTACCAACTGGCTCGAATGACAATACCCGTCGGCAACTCAAAAGCCCGGGTGGTCGTCTCCTTAAGCGTCAATTCGACCGCTTTAATTTCTTGCGCAAACGGAATGCTCGTCCTGACCAAATTCTCCACTGCCAAGGCCGGATAGCCCAAGGAATACGCATTGACCAATAACTGACCGTGTTCCTTGTTCAAAATTTGCGCACACAACGTCAGCAACTGTGGTAAGTGTTCTTCGAACTTCCACAACTCTCCCTCAGGCCCGCGACCAAAAGCCGGCGGATCCATAACGATACAATCGTACACATTGCCGCGCCTAACCTCTCGCGCCACAAACTTCAACACGTCATCCGCAATATAACGCACCGTGCGCGCTGCCAAGCCAGAAAGTTCAATATTCTCTCTTAC
>CAITFQ010000064.1 GCA_903891735.1 Candidatus Uhrbacteria bacterium
CCCCAGTGGAGCCATTGTACCGATTGGCGGAGGTAAGGACTCGTTAGTGGTGATCGAAATGTTGGAGAAAGCTGGTATCGATTTTAGTTTGGTTGAGCTCGGGAGTCATGAGAGAATTCAAGAGGTGGCGGATGAGGTCGGCAAGTCGCTAACGATTATTGAACGCAATTTAGATCCGCAACTTTTTGAACTCAATAAGCAGGGAGTGCTAAATGGCCATGTGCCGATTAGTGCGTATATTGCATTTGCGATGGTGGTGCAGGCGATTCTGCTTGGCAAGCGAGATATCGTGTTGAGTAATGAGAAGAGTGCGAATGCTGGGAATGTGCTGATGGACGGCATGGAGATTAATCATCAGTACAGCAAGAGTTTGGAGTGCGAACGCGATCTACAGGAGTATATTGCAAAGTCGATTACGCCGAACGTGCGTTATTTTAGTTTGTTGCGCCCGCTGTCAGAGTTAGCGATTGTTAAGAAGTTTGTGGATGATGGCCGATATTTGGAAGTGTTTTCGAGTTGTAATCGGAATTACGCGATTAATAAGAAAGCCACGAAGAGATGGTGCGGTGAGTGCCCCAAGTGTGCGTTTGTGTTTAGTTTGCTGGCGGCGTTTGTGGAGAAAAAGAGACTCGTCGAAATTTTCGGCAAGAATTTGTATGCGGATGAGAAGTTGCTACTGACGTATAAAGAGTTGCTCGGCGTAGAGGGGATTAAGCCGTTTGAGTGTGTGGGTGAGCCTGATGAAGTGCTGGCGGCGTTTGAGTTGGCGCATCGGCGGGGAGATTTGAATGACGACGTGGTGATGACTTATTTCGTAAACGAAGTACTACCAGAGCAGACGAACATCGATGAGATAATCGATGAAGTGTTGGTGCTGAGTAAAGAACACGCGATGCCGGAAGAATATACTAAACTTGTTTATGGGAATTAATGATTCGAAAGATAAGAGGGTTGTCATTTTTGGCTACGGCCGAGAAGGGCAGGCGACGCTGGCTGCATTGCGAGCTCGTGGTGTGATCGATGTTGTGGTGACCGATGAGAAGAACATCGATGTACCTGAGTTTGTGAAGGTCGATGATGTCGTAATCGATGGGCAGACAGTGGTGATTAAGGCGCCGGGAATTCCGTTATCGAATTTGTGGATTGCGAAGTGGCAGAAGGCTGGTGCGGTGATTACGTCGTCGACAAATATTTTCATGGCGGAGAGAAAGGGGAGGGGTAAGATAGTTGGGGTGACGGGGACAAAGGGCAAGAGTACGACGGCGAGTTTGTTGGCGCATGTCATTGGTGAGGCTGGGAAGCCTGTGAAGTTGGTTGGCAACATTGGTGTGCCGTCGATTTCCGAGATTGGTGCGGATGATGAGACGATTTTCGTGGTTGAGATGTCGAGTTATCAGCTGGCTGATCTGGAGATCGCGCCGGATATTGGCGTCATCCTCAACTTGTATGAGGAGCACATGGATTGGCATGGGAGTGTCGGCGAGTATCAGCAAGCGAAGATGAGGATTGGGGAGGTTATGACGATAGGGGATGTGTTGGTTTATAACGCGAAGTTTCTGCAGTTAGTCGAGTTAGCAGGACGAGTTCAGGATCAGGCTCGGCCGATAGTTGAGGGTGAAGATGAGATGCTAAACTCGTTGAAGCTGCTTGGTGAACATAACAAAGAAAATGCGCGAGCGGTGTTGACGGTGGCGAGGATCTTAAATATCGATGATGAGGTAACAGAGAAGGCATTCGCGAGTTTTCAGCCGTTGCCGCACAGGTTGCAGTTCATCGCCGAAGTACGAGGTGTGCAGTTTGTGAATGATTCGATTTCGACGACGCCGGAAAGCGCTATGGCTGCTATCGATGTTTACGCTGGCAAGCCGTTAGTGATTATACTCGGTGGGCAAGATAGAGGTTATAACTTTGAGCAGTTGGCGAAGAGATTAAGTGCAATCGATGAGGTGTTGGCGCTGGTGATGCCGGGGGGCGATAATGTGTTTGCGGCGTTGGCGGATGAAGGGGTGGCGGCAGAGAGAGTGTCGACGTTGGATGAGGCGGTTGAGAAGTCGTTAGTGCATTTAGTGAAGGGTGGCGTTTGTTTGTTGTCACCAGCGTCGCCGAGTTATGGGCAGTTTAAGAATTTTGAGGAAAGGGGGAGGATGTTTGCGGAGGCTGTTCGACGGGCGAGGTAAAAAGTAAAGATTTAGTTTTTGTTGGCCCCATTGCTACTAATATCGATTTACCGTAAAATTGAACGACTATGATTTGGACTATTTTGTTGTTTTTACTGATTTTGAGCGTGCTGGTGATTGGCCATGAGTGGGGTCATTATTTTGCGGCGCGGCGCATGGGCATGAAGGTGGATGAGTTTGGTTTGGGTTTTCCGCCGAGGATTTGGGCGTGGAAGAGAAAAGACGGCATGGAGGTGAGTTTGAATATGATTCCGCTGGGAGGATTTGTGAAGATTAAGGGTGAAAACGGTGAGGGGGACTTGTCCTCCGAAGCTTCAGCGAAGGGGGATAGTTTTGCGAGTAAGAGTATTCCCAAGAGGTTTGTGGTGCTGGTGGCCGGCGTCGTCATGAACCTCGTGATGGCTTGGATTATTTTTACGGTTGGTTTTTGGGTGGGGATTCCGGCGGTGACGGATGGAGGAGTTATGGGCGGGACGGTGACGAATGAGGGAGTGACGGTGTTTGATGTGGTCAAGGACTCGCCGGCGGATGTGGCGGGGGTGGAGATTGGCGACAAGGTGGCGAGTATTGATGGCGTCGTTTATACGGATAGTGATGCGGCACGGTTGGCGTTGGCGCCAGGGTCGACACATGCGGTGGCGTTGGATCGTGGTGGTAAGGAGGTCGACGTGAGCGTGACGGCAAGTTATTCGGAGATGGAAAAGAAAGATATTGTCGGCGTCGCTTTGTTGAAAACTGGCACGGTGCATTTCCCGTGGTACCAGGCGCCATGGCGGGGGATGGAGCAGACGGTGACGAGTACGGGGGAGATTTTTGCGGCACTAGGGGGATTAGTGGTGAATATTTTTCAGCATAAGAGTATTGGAGCAGCGGTTTCCGGGCCGGTCGGGATTGCGGTGGTGACGGGCCAAGTAGCCAAGATGGGCTTTGCTCATCTACTCCAGTTTGCGGCTATGCTCAGCTTAAATTTGGCGGTGCTGAACGTGCTGCCGATTCCGGCCCTGGATGGCGGCCGGGTAGCCTTCTTGATTCTCGAGGCGATTCGTCGTAAAAAGGCGAGTGTGAGGCTCGAAAGCACGGTGCATGGGATTGGGTTTGCACTCTTGATGTTGCTGGTTGTTTTTGTGACGTTTAAGGATATACTGGGGCTTGTGCGTTAGTCGCAATCGTCAGCGCGAGACTCGGGTAGTCCCGCTCCTCGCTCATGGCCTCAGCCCAGAAAAACCTAAAGGTTGCCTCGTTGCTGATCCTCCGACGTAATCTCCGGCAAGTTTTTCTCGGGTCGGCCATCGCTGCGGGGCAGGACATACCGCTCGTCTTCGCTGACCACCACCACGCTACAAGACTGAGCTTCTCACTAAAGATTTTATATGGAAAATGAATTGCGGCAATTAGCGAGTGAGAGTGAGAAGCAGCTTATTGGGCTGAAGGATTTGGCGGCGCTGGAAGTGCTCAAGATTGAAGTATTGGGGCGTAAGGGCAAGTTGGCCGAAATTATGAAGGGGATTGCGACGTTGAGTGTTGATGAGAAGAAAGTTATTGGGCAAGTGGCCAATGAAGTTAAGGCGGCGATTGAAACTGGTTTTGCGGCCGCAGAAAGTCGACTAGCGGGTGCAGCAGAAGAGAGTAAGAATGCGGCCGAGTGGTTGGATGTGAGTTTGCCGGGAGTGAAGCCTGGTGTCGGCCATTTGCATTTGACCACGCAGGCGATTGAAGATATTACTAATATTTTTGCGCACTTGGGTTTTGTGCGTTCGCGTCACCCTGAGGTTGATTGGGATTATTATGCGTTCGAAGCGGTGAATATGCCAAAGGATCACCCAGCGCGTGATGATTGGGAGACGTTTTTTATAGCTGGTGCTGATGGCGAGCAGATGACGGGCAAGAAAGGTAAGATTGTTTTGACGCCGCATACGAGTAACGGTCAGGTGCGGGAGATGGAGAAGGGTGTGCTGCCGATTAGGATGGTGAGTATTGGCAAGTGTTACCGGCGACAAGCGTCGGCCAGACATTTGCCGATGTTTCATCAGTTTGAAGGTTTGGTGGTGGATAAGAAGTCGAGTGTGACCGAGTTGAAAGGTGTGTGTGATTATTTTGCTAAGAGTTACTTTGGGCCGGATCGGGTAACGCGTTTGCGACCGTATCATTTTAGGTTTACTGAGCCGAGTTTTGAATTAGATATTTCGTGCGGTGTGTGTGGTGGCGTCGGCAAGATCGACGGCGTGAAGTGTAAGTTGTGTAAGGAAGGTTGGCTTGAACTAGGCGGCGCTGGCATGGTGCATCCGAATGTGATTAAGGCGGGTGGGCTTGATCCGGATGAGTACTCGGGCTTTGCCTTTGGTTGGGGAGTTGAGCGGACGATGATGATGCGCGCTGGGATTAACATTGATGACATTCGGCTGTTGTATCGCGACGATTTACGTTTCATTCGCCAATTCTAGTTTATGAATAATCTTGCGAGCTATAACTGGTTGAAGAAGTATTGCACGACGGATTTGTCGCCTCAGAAGTTTGCGGCGGAGTTGAGTTTGCGGTCCATGTCAGTCGAGAAGATTGACGATGTTGGCGCGAAGTTCGAGAAGATTGTGGTGGGATTGGTGAACGAAGTGCGGCCGCATCCGAATGCGGATAAGTTGCGCTTGATTACGGTGAATGTTGGCAGTGAGACAGTGGAAATTGTGTGCGGTGGCGTCAACGTGGTGCCGGGCATGAAAGTGTGTGTGGCTTTGCCTGGGAGCCGAGTACGCTGGCACGGACAGGGTGATTTTATTACGCTTGGGGAGAGTGAGATTCGTGGAGTGAAAAGCGTAGGCATGATTTGTGCGGCGAGTGAAGTTGGGTTTCCTGACCTCGACAAAGGTGAGAAAGAGATTTGGGATTTGAGCTTCGTGTCTGCGGCGGCCGGTACTAATTTGGCGACGGCGCTCGAGCTTAACGATATTGTGTTTGATGTCGAGGTGACGACTAATAGGCCGGATGTGATGGGTCGGGTAGGTTTGGCTCGAGAAGCGGCGGTGGCGGTGGGCAGTAAGTTTGCTGTGCCATCGATTGCCTCGATTACACCAGGAACGAGTATTTCGTTTAGTGTAAAAATCGAGGATAAGACTAAGTGTTTTCGGCAGATGGCAGTCGTCATCGACGAAGTGAAAGTTGCTGAGTCGCCATGGTGGTTGCAGCGCGATTTGTTGTTAGCTGGGATTAGGCCGATTAATAACATCGTCGATATTACGAATTACGTGATGCTCGAGTATGCGCAGCCGTTGCATGCTTTTGATTATAAGATGATTGAGGGCAGCTCCATTGTGGTGCGGGCGGGCAAGCCTGGTGAAAAGATTACGGCTTTGAATGGTAAAGAGTATGACGTGGAGGGTCAGCTGGTGCTGGCGGACAGCGTGAAGCCGCTGGATGTGGCGGGAATTATGGGTGGGGAGGGAACGGGGACGACGACGTCGACCAAGACGATTGTGTTGTCCGCTTCCGCGTTTGACGGGACGAGTATTCGCCGCACTGCTAGAGCGTTGAATTTGCAGAGCGATGCGCAGTTGTTATTTGAAAAAGGATTATCGACTGAGGCGGTACCAGTAGCGTTGGCAAGAGCAGTCGAATTAATTATCGAAGTTGCGGGTGGGCAAGTAGCGAGTCAGGTTTGCGATGAACAGGTTAAGAAGTACGAGCCTTTAGTGTTCTCGTTTAGGCCAGCTAAGGCACGCGAGAGAATCGGGGTCGATATTGATGATGCGAAGATGGAAGAGATATTGGTGGCGTTAGGTTTTAAAATCGATAGCG
>CAITFQ010000065.1 GCA_903891735.1 Candidatus Uhrbacteria bacterium
CCACTCTCGGCCAAAAGGCCACCAAGCTCATCGCTGGTCTACTCATCCAGCAAATTTTCCTCTTGGCTCAGAGCGGCAAGCTGAAAAAGAAAATCATGTTCTTAATCGACGAGGTCTCAGTCGTTCAAAACGAAGCATTGGCGGCTATTCTTTCCGAAGCTCGTAAGTTCGGCCTATCTCTGACCTTGTCGCAGCAGTATCTGCAACAGATTGATAAGAACATTTTACAATCAGTTATCACTAACGTTTCTAATTACGTCATCTTTAAAATCTCAGAAGAAGACGCTAATGATCTCGCCAACAATCTAGAGTTCAGTTTCCCTGATGAGCTCTTTGAGCAATCTGCTGAGAAGTCGGCCTTCGAAAAACACTTGAAGGTTAAGATGATGACGGAACTCCATCCTCGCGAGTGCTTAGTCCGCGTCTTTGCTAATAACAAGTTTTACCCTATCATTAAAGCGCGAACTATTGATACCTAGTATATGAATGATGAACAAGCCCTCCAAATTGCTAACTTAATCGCCAAAGACATTTTTGGCCGAGATCTTGGTTTATCGCTCGCCGACATCGAACGACTCTTGACCAAGGGCATTGATTTGCCGCAGGTCTTGGTTTGTTCGCGGACCCAGGCTCCGGTTTACATGTATGATCCACAGCCAGAGCAAAAAGTCATTAGCGAGGCTGCTTTTATGGAGCAAGCCGGTAAGGACGACTGGATGATGCCAAAGAAAGACATCAACTCAATCAACGATTTCTTAGCTGCTTGGCAGGACGCTAATTACATGAAGGGCGATAAGCACGTTGAATCGCAGGACGTCGCCAAGTCAGACTCGGTGATTTCGTCGCAAGGCGTTTACATGAGTACGCTGATCAGTAGTTCTAAAAATATTTTATTTTCTCACGGCAATTTCTTCTCTAACTACTTACTGGCCTGCCGCGGCAACAGTTCCTGTAATTTCGGCATTAGATTATTCGATAGCATTTATTGCTCTTCTAGTTACGGAGTTCGCTGGTCAAACAAAGTTACCAAGAGTCTCTTCATCAATGACTCACTAGACCTCTACGAGTGCATTGCTTGTTTCGGAATTCGTTCCAAGAAATATTGTATCGCTAACATGCAGTACGAAAAGGACGAGTATATGAAGATCAAAGCCATGATCGTCGACTGGATTTTTGCTGAGTGGGCTAAATAGCCGTCACCTAATAAACGAAGGGACCGCGCCTGAGGAAAACCTCAGACGAGGTCCTGCTCAGGCGCGGTCGAGTTGCGCGATCTCGGTTTCGAACTGGCGAATCAGTTCCGGCGACGGTTCGAGCACGGCGATGGCCAGGCGCAGCGTGTCGGTGGCCTCGTCCCAGGTTCGGCAGCCATACGCCACGGCCAGCTGCTTGCCCGGCGCACAGTCGAGCTGCACGAACTCCGCTGCCCGCGTCGGCCACTCTACGATGACCGAGAAGAGTTCCGGCCGGCATTCGCCAGTCAAGCCGCGCTTTGCTACCACGATGTCAAAACTATAGCCACAAACGTTACGCATTCTACTCCTGGGTGAACGGCAGCCACGGGACAACCCCGTGCCACCAGTCAAATACTTTAGATAATTCGCTCCAATAAGTCAATCGCTGAGCTACTAGCTCAGTTTATTTTTGACATTCTGGCCCCATGTACTAAGCTGCAGTCATATGGCCAATGACCAATTCCACAAGTTGCTAAGGTTCGCCAAGCGCACCGGCGATCGCCTCATTGTTACTGACGAGAGCGGGGGAGAGCCGCTAGTAATTCTGCCTTTTGAGCAGTACGAGGCTCTCGTCAACGGCTTCCTCGGTCCAGATGATGGTGAGCATGAGCTCGACCACGTCGGCCACGACCACCCTCATCCTCATCACAGCCACCAGGCCGAAGAACAGGCCGAGCCTGAATTCGAACCCGAAGACGAGGAAATCGGCGAAATCGAGATTGACCAGGCTTTCCTAGCCCCGCCAACACCTCCTCTCGAAGTCACCCGCCCGACGGAAACTAGAGCCGAAAATCGTCCCGAGCCTCGTCCAGAATTCCTGACCGAGCCCCAAACCTCACCAATTCCTCCAGTTTCCAGGCCTCCCGTGGCTCCAAAACAGGGGACTGAGGAGCAGTTCTACCTCGAACCACTCTAGAGTTCGGGGGGAGTCCAGTCTGAACACAGCGTAGCACTTGCAATATTAAACGGCTTTTGCTATACTCCTGCCACGTACTTTTCAAGAAAACCTTTAATCCGTTAGTCTTTAAGGTCAGCAGACCGCCCACTTCTTATGGCAGAACAGTTCTCCCGCGCTAAACCGCACGTTAACGTTGGTACCATTGGTCACGTCGACCACGGCAAGACCACCACTACGGCCGCTATTTTGGCGGTAGCCGCAGCCATGGGTAACTCTGCCTCCACTAAAGGCATGGACGGTTTGGACAAATCGCCTGAATCCAAGGCCCGCGGTATCACCATTTCCACCGCGCACTGTGAATACGAGACTGCCAAGCGTCACTACGCTCACGTTGACTGTCCAGGCCACGCTGACTATGTGAAGAACATGATCACTGGTGCTGCTCAGATGGACGCCGCTATCTTGGTTGTTTCCGCTGCTGACGGTCCAATGCCTCAGACCCGCGAGCACATTCTTTTGGCTAAGCAGGTTGGTGTGCCAACTATCGTTGTCTACTTGAACAAGGTTGACATGGTTGACGACCCAGAGCTTATCGACCTCGTCGAACAGGAAATCCGCGACTTGCTTAAGAAGTACGACTTCCCAGGCGACACCACCCCAATTATCCGTGGTTCTTCCACCAAAGCCTTGGCCGCTCCTGCTGACGAAGCTGCCAGCAAGCCAATCCGCGATCTTTTGGATGCTTTGGATAGCTACGTCCCAGAACCAGTTCGCGACCTCGACAAGCCATTCTTGCTGCCAATCGAAGACGTTTTCTCTATCGAAGGTCGTGGTACCGTCGTTACCGGTCGTATTGAGCGCGGTCAGATCAAGATTGGTGAAGAAGTGGAAATTGTCGGTATCAAAGACACCGCCAAAACCACCGTTACCGGTATCGAAATGTTCAACAAGCAACTTGAATCAGGTATGGCTGGCGACAACGCTGGTATCTTGATTCGTGGTATCAAAAAGGAAGACGTCGAGCGCGGTCAGGTTTTGGCCAAGGTCGGCAGCGTTAAGCCCCACACCAAGTTCGAAGCTGAAATCATCGCTTTGACCAAGGAGGAAGGTGGTCGCCACAAGCCTTTCTTCAAGGGCTACAAGCCACAGTTCTACATCCGTACCACTGACGTTACCGGTGAAATCACTTTGCCAGAAGGCACTGAAATGGTTATGCCAGGTGACACCGTCAACTGTACTGTTACCCTCATCAACCCAGTCGCTCTTGAAGACAAGATGCGCTTCGCTATTCGCGAAGGTGGCCGCACCGTCGGTGCTGGTGTGGTAGTCAAAATCATTGAGTAATTAGTTACCTTGTTCTTTCTTTGCTCCTTATGTCCTCTACTGCGAAAACAACTACCGAAGCCGAAGCTCCTAAGCAGCGCATTCGCATCCGGATTAAGGCCTATGATCACAAGATCATCGACACCGCGACCGACACCATCATCAAAACGGCCATCCGTTCTGGTGCCACGGTCATTGGTCCAGTACCTTTGCCGACCGAACGTCGCCGCTACACGGTGAACCGCTCAACTTTCATCGACAAGACTTCCCGCGATCAGTACGAAATGCGCATCCACAAGCGCATCATCGACATCGTCGGCCCAACGGAACGAACCGTCGACGCCCTCATGTCGCTCAACCTGCCAGCCGGCGTCGACATCGAAATCAAAATGTAATTATAACCCGTCCGAGACTCCGTTCGTCCCTCGCCTCAAGTCGAGCGCCGAACGGAGTCTCGGACACCCCACTCAATAGCGAACCAGTAAGAAAGATCTCAGCCCTCGGGCGAGAAAACCTTACCGCAGCTTTGCGAGAGTGTTCTAGAGCCATTTACAATCAGATTAATCAAAGACCGACAGCATTAAGAGGAGAAGGTAACTGCTGAAGGCGGAAGCTGTGCATTGGCGCAACTTCACGCTTTTTCGTTATTAAGCCCTCAGTGCTCCAACGGTCGCCAACTTTATGAAGGTACTTCTCGGTAAAAAAATTGCCATGTCACAGGTGTTTGCGGACGGCGGCGACGTCATCCCAGTCACCTTGGTCGAAGCAGGTCCTTGCACCGTGGTCACCACGCGTGTTGCCCCAAACGGCAAGCACACGATGGTCCTCGGCTTCGGCACCCAGCGCAACCAAAACAAGGCACAACAAGGACAGTTCGCTGATCTCGGCAGTTTCCGTGAAACGCAAGAGTTTACTCTGGCGGACGGGGAAACAGTTGAACGCGGCGCTAAGCTCGACGCTACCGTCTTCACCATCGGTGACACGGTCAACATCGTGGGTACGGCCAAGGGTCGTGGTTTCCAAGGTGTGGTCAAGCGTCACGGTTTCGCTGGTCACCCTTCGACTCACGGTCACAAGGACCAGTTGCGTAAGAGTGGTTCCATCGGCGCCGGCGGCATCCAGCGTGTCTTCAAAGGCATGCGCATGGCTGGTCGCATGGGTGGCAATCGCGTCACGGTCAAGAACTTGGAAGTTGTGTCCATTGACTTGGACAAGAACATTATCGCTATCAAAGGTGCCATCCCTGGTGCCCGTAACAGCGCCATCACGATCTTCGCATCTAACGGAAATGTATGGCAGAAGTAATCCTCTATAATCAAGACGGTACGAGCGCCGGGAACATTTCCTTGGTCGACTCCCTTTTCGCCGTCAAACCAAAAAAGAGCGTCATCCACGCTGTGATTGTCGCCCAGGACGCTAACAGCCGCCAAGTTCTCGCTCATACTAAAGATCGCAGCGAAGTGCGCGGTGGTGGTAAGAAGCCTTGGCGTCAGAAGGGTACTGGCCGCGCTCGTCACGGTTCGTCCCGTTCCCCAATTTGGTCCGGTGGTGGTGTAACATTTGGACCAATCAAGGATCGCGTTTTCGCCCTCAAGGTCAACAAAGGTACCAAGCGCTTGGCTTTCGCCATGGTCTTGACTGACAAAGTTCAGGATAAGGCGCTCATCGCCGTTAAGGACTTCGCGCTCGCTGCTGCCAAAACCAAACTCGTCGCTGCTATGCGCCAGGCTCTTCCCGGTGCCACCCAGTCTGCGCTCTTGGTTCTTGCTCCAGGTGAAGAGATGATGGCCCGCGCTGCCAAGAACATCGAGGGTACGGACATCATCCGCGCCGGCAGTCTCAACGTTCGCGACATCGCCAAGTACCGTTTCCTGATCGCCTCTCAAGCAGGTTTGGCCGCCATTACGGAAACCTTTGCCTCGTAATATGCCAATTCTCAAAAAAGCCACTAAAAAAGAAGCCTCAGCAGCCAAGCCAGCTAAGGCTAAGGTCGCCAAGGTCGTCGACGCCCCAGTCGCTACCAAAACCGCCCGCGCCGCTCGCTCATTGTCAGTTCTCGCTAGCCGCACTATCGTCGGCCCAGTCGCCAGCGAAAAGTCCGCCGGTCAGGCTGCCAAGAACGTCTATGCCTTCTACGTCGCTGTCGACGCCAATCGCATCACCGTTAAGCAAGCTATCCGTGAGTTGTACAACATCACCCCAGTGCGCGTGAACATCATGAACATCCGCGGCACCGCTCGTCGCTTCGGTCGTTTCACTGGCCGTACCAATAACTTGAAGAAGGCTCTGGTGACTTTGCCTCTCGGCAGCCACTTGGACATCTTCGAAACGGTCTAACCCATAGTATGGCAATCAAGATTTATAAACCAACCTCAGCTGGTCGACGCGTCTCGAGCGTACAATCGTTCAAAGACTTGACCACCAGCTCGCCATTCAAGAAACTGCTCGTCTCCAAAAAGGAGAACGCCGGTCGCGGCAGCAGCGGTCAGATCAGCGTCCGTCATCGCGGTGGTGGTGCTAAGCGCCATCTTCGTACCATTGACTGGAAGCAGGACAAGTTTGACATCCCTTGCACCATTCAAACCATCGAATACGATCCCAACCGCGGTGCTCGTATCGCCCTCGTCGCCTACAAAGACGGTGAGAAGCGCTACATTCTAGCGCCCGAAGGTGTCACGGTCGGTGCTGTTTTCGTCAGCTCGCAAGAGCGTGGCGAACCAAGCGTCGGCAACCGTTTCCCCTTGGAGAAGATCCCAGTTGGTATGACCGTTTACGGTGTGGAATTGCAGCCCGGTCGCGGCGCCCAAATGGTTCGCGGTGCTGGTACCAGCGCCATGCTCCTCGCCATTGAAGGCCCCATGGCCACCCTCAAGTTGCCAAGCGGTGAAATGCGCATGGTCCCCAAGACTTGTATGGCCTCCATTGGTACTGTTAGCAACGCTGACTGGCGCCTGGTCCGCTGGGGCAAAGCTGGCCGCACTCGTCATCGCTCCATTCGCCCAACCGTTCGTGGTAAGGCCATGAACCCAGTCGATCACCCACACGGTGGTGGTGAAGCTCGTAACTCGATCGGTCTTAAGCACGCTAAAACTCCTCAAGGTAAGCCAGCTCACGGCGTTAAGTCGCGTCGTCGCAGCAGCACTGACAAGTTCATTGTCCGCCGCCGTGGCGCTAAGAAGAGTGGCGTTTAATCTATGTCTCGCAGCATTAAAAAGGGTCCTTACGTCGACGCCAAGCTGGCCATCAAAGTTGGTAAGCTCCGCCAAGGCGACAAGGCTATCATCAAAACCTGGGCTCGCGCCTGTTCCATCACCCCAGCTATGGTTGGGTTCACCATCGCGGTCCACAACGGTAAGGATTTCATTCCGGTCCGCGTGGTCGAGAACATGGTTGGTCACAAACTTGGTGAGTTCTCGCC
>CAITFQ010000066.1 GCA_903891735.1 Candidatus Uhrbacteria bacterium
ATACAGACTGCGGCTCATAAACAAGCTTATCAATTTCATGATCGTAGTACCCAGACCTCTCGGCCGCTTTTATAATATTTCGAGGCCGCTCGCGAGGAATTTCCATAATACCCTCATTATACCAAACCCTCCGCACTAAAGCACCACGTAATGCAACAACACACTCTGCAACCCCAACCTTTCCGTCGAAATAAGTTGTAACCGCTGCCCCGGCACGCCCTCAATAAACGGCACACCACTGCCGAACATGAGCGGCTCAACCGTCACGAACATATCCGTCACCAAATGCGCCGCCAAAAACGCCGAGTAAATCTCGCGGCCGCCAACCACACAAGCCTGCTTATAACCCCTATCCTCGAGCGACTTCACCACCGCCGCTGGCGTCTGACTGGTACTCTCGAGCACGCCTGCAATATCATCAAACGGCGGCTCCTGGTGCGTCATGATTATGTTCAACCGCTCCGGCAACGGTTCACCAATCGTCTGAAACGTCCGTCGGCCCATAATGACGACGCCCGCTTCTTTCGTCTTCATGACAAAAAATTGCTTATCCTCAGCACTCGTCCAGTCAGCCAACTGCTCCCGGTCCGTGGCAATCCGGCCATCCACCGACATGGCTACTATTAGCGTAATTTTCATACAGCGATATTAGAACTTCCAGATTTGAGGCTAGTTTGGGTGCGGAACAAGCCGAGCTTTTGAGACTCACTAAAGCCGTGAGTTGAAAAAGTCGGCGCAGTGACAAGCCCAAAATAGGCCAAATATGGGAGTTCTAAAGTTACCCACAGTTTACCCCAGTTTTCGACTTAACGGAAACCTCGGCGCATGACAAACTACTGTCAGTCACTGAGACTTTTAGGAGCGAGCGACTAGTAGGGTAGTCATCTGACGACGCCAACCTCGGCCCTGTGCCAGCCCCCGAGTCATACGAGGTGAGCCAGCTGGTACGGTTGACGAGGGTGCAGCTAGGAAGAGGACTGCCCTGCTGGTCGCAAACGACGAATCTCGCGTTCTGAGGGATAAATCAATCTAATCGACGGTATGCAAGACTGGAGTCAAATTCAAGGCGGCTTGGCTATTCAACATCTTCGCGATCTTCTCGCTGAGGGAGCTATCAAACAAGCCGGCGAGCAGCACCTCCAGCCGTCGTCGCTCGACCTCACTTTGAGCCCCGAAATCTATCGCCTGCGCGGCACCCTCCTCCCCCGCCGCGGTGAATCCGTCCGCGAACTCCTCAAAGACGCCGTCCTCTTCCCCACCAGCCTGGATCACCCCCTAGAGCTCTTTGGCATCTACTTGGTCCGCCTCGACCAAACCTTGGCCCTCCCGCCGCAA
This sequence comes from Candidatus Uhrbacteria bacterium, assembly GCA_903891735.1. Taxonomy (GTDB): domain Bacteria; phylum Patescibacteriota; class Patescibacteriia; order UBA9934; family UBA9934; genus UBA11707. The sequence goes on from CAITFQ010000066.1 coordinate 1,336, forward strand.
ATTGCCGCCGTCACCAACAACAAATCCTCCTCTGGCCGCATTAACCTCCAAACCCGCTTGCTGGTCGACGGCACCGCCAGATTCGACACCGTCCCCTCGGGCTACCACGGCGAACTCTGGCTCGAAATCATCCCCAAATCCTTCCCGGTCAAACTCTCACCTGGCGAACGCTTGAACCAAATGCGTTTCGCCACGGCGGATTCTCGCCTCACCAGCCACGAGCACTTCGCCTTACTCGACCGCAGCGAACTCCTCTGTGACCTGAACGGCAACGCCCTGAAGGCCGACATGTCACTCGTCGACCACGACGGCATCGCCATGAGTGTGGACTTAACCAGCGAAGACATCGTCGGCTACAAATGCTCCCCCACCGCTTGCCGCGTGCTCGACTACGCCCGCCGCGACTTGGATCCGTTGGAATTCTTCGAGCCCATCCAGCGCCCCAAAAACCGCCAATACGTCCTCAAACAGGGCGACTTTTACATTTTCGTCACCAAAGAAGGCCTACGCGTCCCCGGCAACTACGCCGTGGAAATGGAAGCCTATGACCCCTCCAAAGGCGAATTCCGTTCCCACTACGCCGGCTTCTTCGACCCCGGCTTCGGCCACGGCTTAAACGGCGAAGTCCGTGGCACCCCGGCCGTCCTCGAAATCTTCACCCACGACTCTGACTTCATCCTCCGCGACGGCCAACCCATCTGCAAAATGACCTATTCTCGCCTCGCCTCCCCCGCCACCACTCTCTACGGCGATCCCCGCCTGGCCAGCAACTACTACAAGCAGCAGGGGCCGAGGCTGAGTAAGCATTTTAAGAACTAATAAGTACATCCTGTGGATAAGTTTAATAAAAATAATTAATTACTTTAGCCAAATAAATATAAGTTCTTAAATTAAAGAGACTATACTCCTTGACCACTCTACCAGATGAGAGTACAGTTTAGGCAATAACAACCCTAAACATTCTTATGGAAGACCAAGTGCAGACCGTGAAGAACACCTCAGAGAACACAAAAGTTGTAGGCGATCGCCCGAGAAGCGCTAGCTACCCAATCGTCGATCTTGAATGCTCAATCAACGATGCAAAAAAAGTTCGCGAAAAACTAGGTCGCGGCCAATACGACAGAGATCAAATCGCAAAAGCTCTCGACTACTCTGGAGTCTCTGGTGCATCTTCACAAAGAATTGCCACTATGTCCTACTATGGCCTTCTTGGTGGTCAAGGAGGTAGGTACCAACTAACATCTCTAACAGAACGAATTTTAGTTCCCACTGACGCCTTGGATTCGACAGACGCGTTAAAAAC
>CAITFQ010000067.1 GCA_903891735.1 Candidatus Uhrbacteria bacterium
CCGTTCTCTGGGAACTGCACTTTAAGACCGACGTTGGTTTCAAGCTCACGCTCCAAACGCTCACGAATCTGACGCGACGTCACGAGCTTGCCTTCACGACCCGCAAATGGGGAAGTGTTCACCATCAAGTTCATGGTCAAAGTTGGGGCGTCGATACCAATGGTTGGCAACGCTTCAGCAGCTGGATCCTCAGCCACCGTTTCACCCACGTAAATGTCGGGGATACCAGCAATCTGTACAATGTCGCCAGCCTCAGCTTGCTCAACTTCCACCTTCATCAAACCCTTGTGCGTGTAGAGCTTGGTAATCTTGTGCTGCTCGCGACTGCCGTCCAAGTTAATAATGGTGACGTTCTGCCCAGCCTTGATCACGCCCTCGTACACGCGGCCGACACCAATACGACCAACATAATTGTCGTACTTCAAGTTGGCGGTCTGCATGCGCATTGGCACGGAGGTGTTATTCGGGGCTGGTGGCACGGTCTTCAAAATCAAGTCAAACAGTGGGCGCAAATCCTTGCCCTCTTCTTCCAAAGTCATCTTGGCGACACCGTCACGACCAATGGCGTAGATGTGCTTGAAGTCCAACTGGGCTTCGGTTGCGCCAAGCTCCACGAACAAGTCAAAAATCATGTCGAGCACCGCATCCGGGCGAGCGGTTGGCTTGTCAATCTTGTTGATAACGACGATTGGCTTCAAACCGAGCGCCAAACTCTTACGCAACACGAACTTAGTTTGAGGCATCGGGCCTTCGTATGCGTCGACCAACAAGAGCACAGAATCGACCATCCGCAACACGCGTTCAACCTCGGAACCGAAGTCGGCGTGACCTGGGGTGTCGACGATGTTGATCTTGATATTGTCGACGATGATCGAGGTGTTCTTAGCGTAAATCGTAATACCGCGCTCTTTTTCGAGCTCGTTACTATCCATGACACAATCTTCGATGACTTCGCGGTCGGCGAACGTCCCGGATTGCTTGAGCATGGCGTCGACCAGCGTGGTCTTACCGTGGTCAACGTGAGCGATGATAGCGATGTTGCGGAATTCCATAGATCGATTAAGAAACAAAAAAGGCGATAGATGCCCAAATTTGCCCGAAGTATGGCCTATTTTTGTTATTCAGTCAAGCCTAGTATAATGCGCCTTATCCCCAAAATACCTATGAAACGTCTATGAAGATAGAGCTCGCCATTATCGCCTCCGTCCTGGCCGTCATCGGCAATGTCCCATATTTACGCGATATTGTGCGCAAACGCGTCCAACCCCACCCTTACACCTGGCTCGTCGGCTCAGTCGTCTCCTGCACCGTTTTCTTTGGCCAACTCGCCCGCGGAGCCGGCATCGGCGCCTTACCCACCGCTGCCTCTGAAATCTTTACGCTTCTCATTTTCTTCTTTTCGCTCCAGTACGGCTTCAAAAAAATCCGCCGCATCGACACTGTTTTTCTCATTATCGCCCTAGCCGGCCTCATCCCCTGGGCCCTCACCCACGACCCCACCCTCTCCGTCATCATCGCCGTTAGCATCGACTTAATTTCCTTCATTCCAACCCTCCGCAAAACCTGGTCGCACCCCAAAACCGAAACGCCCCTCTTATACTCGATGAACGTCCTCCGCCACATCCTCATGCTCTTCTCCCTCCAAGCCTACAACATCGCCACCGCCTTACACTCCGTCGCCATGGTCCTCCTCAACTCGACGATGACGTTCTTAATCCTCGTTCACGTTGTCACCAAACCGAAGCGCCTCAAATCAAAATAAAAAAAGAAGGCCCACCGTAGCCTTTCGACTACGGTGGGACGGGGGACTCGGCGTGCTGGACGACGATGGCTACTTCAGGCCGTTAGCCTTCATGAAGAGCTTCTCGTCTTCGGTGGGCTTGAAGTTGAACCACAGTCCGAGACGTTGCAGCTTGCGGCCGATCTTCGGCGCCGTCGCTCTGGTGAGCTCGTTGTCACCACGAGCCTTGATCATGGTGCCGAGGAAGTCTTCGCCGAAGACCATCACGTCGAGCACCGTGGTCAAGCTCATCCGCTTCAACATGCCGTATTCACCAGTGATGAACTCGGTCCGTTCCGGATCCATGAAGGTCGACAGGTGCTGGAGCACCACTTCTGTTGTCTCCTGGTTGACGAACACGTTCTGCGGCCGGCCCTGCAGCACGCGCTTGTCCTCCTCGTTGAACGGCACCCCACAGACAAGTCCATGAGACGACATGGCGATATTGACAACTAGTCGGTCGTGCCGATCAGGCACCACCATCTCGAATTCAGTCTCGCTCATGGCCGCGTACTGCCAGTAGTACTCAACACCGGCCTTCAGCAGCTGACGGAACGGTTGTTCGGTGGCGAACCTACTCCGGTAGAGCGCCAGTCGTTCCTCAGCTGGCAGCTGCTGCAGCTTTCCCCAGACGTCGAGGGCTTGCTCGGCTTGCTGCCGTCGCACCGCAATCGCGCTCATGATCGTTTGGTCCATCTCTTCGATTGCCGTCTTGTTCTCGTTCATCTGAAACCTCCTTCTGGGTTGGTGAGGTGCCAGTATTGAGCCTTAAACGGAACAATTAGTCAATGCCATTCGCTAAAAAAGAAGGCCCACCGTAGCCTGGCGACTACGGTGGGACGGGGGACGACGTCGACGCTGGCTACGGCAGGTTGGCGTCGATCCAGTTGTCCAGGTGGTCTTGCTCCGCCTTGGTCAGGACGAAGTTGAACCACAGCCCGATCTTGCTGAACGCACGCTCGACCTTCGCCGCAAGCTGCACCGCTTCCGGCTGGGAACCGAACTTCACCACTTCGACGAACTCGGCGGGGGATCGGCCAATCAGATTGCGCACGCTATTGCAGTTCAAAAGGATCTTGAGGAGGCTCCTCTCTGAGCCAACCAAGGGCAGGTCGTTCATCGCCATGAAGGCGTCGACCGGCATGACCATGATGTTCGCCATGTCCGGCCTGGTCGCGAACACGTTCTGCGGCCGGTCCTGTAGCGTCCGCCGCATCTCCTCCGTGAACGGCACACCACGGACAAACCCGAGGTTGCTCATGACCTCGGCGATGGTCAGTCTGTCCATCGGGTCACTGACCGCTGCCTCGAACGCCGTCTCGCTCATGGCCAGGTACTGCCAGTAGCACCGGATACCAGCCGCCAGCAGTTGGCTGAACGGGGCACTGATCTTCGGGTCAAGCGGGCGTTGGAATCGCGCCAGTTTTTCCTCAGGCGCCAGACGCCGCTTACGATTCCAAGTCTTGGCCGCGTTATCAGCCAAGGCTTTGTGGGCGTGGATGGTGCTCATCAGGGTACGGTCGACACTCTCAATCTCTTCGTTCCTGTCCATTGAATCCTCCTTTCTGGGTTGGGTGAAAGTCCCAGAGGTGCCACTATTCAACTATAAAATTCGGCTAAAGTCAAGCTATTTCTTCAATTTAGCAATCGGCGACTGACCCATAAATCGTGCTAACGGCTGCGGATAATCCGTGAATTGCAGTCCGAATTGCGCTTTAAATTTACTAAATCCTTGCCAGCTCTTGGGCTCGCCCGGCGTCCAGAAGCAGCCGAATTCCAAATATTTGATACCGAATTCCGGGGAACGCAAAAACCAGTAATCCATCAGTCCGGTACCAACCGAAACTTTCTTAGCCTCCTCACTATGAAAGCTCATTAAATGGATTGACTGCTGCGTTTCGGGGACGTCAATAAAGGCAAACCCTGCCTCGACCTGCGAGTGGGGAGTTTTATGGCGAGCGCCGACAATGTGTAATAACGCACCATGTCCTTTAGCTTTTTGCTTCAGCATATTGCTAAACAAAAACTTGAGGAACGCGTCCTGCTTACTCCGCTTATACGCCGCAATATACTCGTCGACCGTAATCGGCACAATCTCCCAATCGTTGGCCTGCTTGAGCCACGTCTTACGGTGCCGCTGGGCATGGGAGTCCCACTTTTTGAAATAATCCGCCGCTCCATCGATGGTCGCAAAACCAGTTCTACTTGTATTCATAACGAGCCTCGTCGTCTTCCAGCCACGGGGAATCTCGTTGCTATTCACTCGTTGCCAAGTCACCAACCGCCATGGCCCAGTCGGGTCATACTTCGGTTCGACGTCACTGACGTAACGCTCAAACTTCACCGGCCCGTACTGCCAGCTGACGCCAGTACAGTCCGGCTGGCCGACCAGTGTAAACCCACTTTGCGTTGTCGCCTCGCGTTTTAAATAGCCAGGATCCGCCAAATAAGTCTTGTATCCCTGGGGCAGTGGGGGATTATTGACTGCTGCCGAAATTGGTTGAAAGGGGAGCCAGAGCATAGTTGGGAGCAGTTTAGCACAACAGCCACGAATTAAAAAAGCGGGGCATGGTAACCCCGCCTATTTAATGTGATTAGATTAAACCACCATCGACAACAGCATGCACATCGCGGCGGCGATCGCCAAGTTCTTTTGGAAGCCAATCATGCTGTTCATCTTCATCGTGGCGTCCTGCTCATTCCAGAAGTCATGAATGCTGAAGGCGAAAATAACCAAACAAGCAATCAACATGCCGTAGGAAATCGGCAAGAAGCGCTGGGTCAAAATGCCGACACCGCCCAAGAACATGGCCAAGCCACTGAGGTAGACGGCGGCGGTTGGCATGGGAACTTTTTTCATGGTGGCGTACTGAATCAAACCTTCTGACTTAGTGACGTGCGTCAAACCTGACATGACAAAGTAAATACCGAGAACAATCCGACCAATGAGAAAGAGTGGCGACATATTAATCAATTACGATTTAACTGGATATATCTTAGCCCAAATTGACGACAAAATAAAGCAACCGATAGTAACGAGGACAATGGTGCCACCGCTAGCCAAATTAAATTGGTACGACAGCCATAGCCCAAGCACAATCGACAGCAGAGAAATCGTTGTCGCTAGCCCCCAGGTCCGCTTAAAGCCAACTTTAAATTGCATCGCCGCCAACACCGGAATCACCATCAACGCCCCAATCAACAGCACGCCGACCACGTTCATAGCAATCGCAATCGTCGCCGCTCCCAAAATCGCTAACACTCTGTTCAGCAAACCAACTTTAATACCAGATGCCCGTGCCGTGTCCTCGTCGAGCGACACCGCAAACAACTGTCGCCAACAAAACATCGTTATCAGGACGACGACCGCTCCCAAAATAACAATATTCAGAACATCGGTACTCGTCACAGTTAGTATATTGCCGAAGAGGTAATTCACAATGTTGACGTTGTGACCATGCGCCAAGCCAAGCAGCACGACGCCAAGTGCGAGTCCGCCGAAGAGGAATAGGGAAACAATCGTATCCGCCGATAGCACCTTCTTCTCCCGCAATTGCTCAATGCCAAGTACCGATACAACCGATACCACCAGCGCCGTCGGTATCGCCGCTGTGCCTGCCAGCAAACTCACCGCTACGCCCGCTAACGAAACGTGCGCCAACGTATCCGCCATGGCCGAGTAACGCCTCACTACAAAGAACAAGCCAATCGTCGGCGCCACGACGCCGACCACCAGGCCGACTACCAGCGCCCGCTGCATGAAGCCCAGACTCACTAATTCGACTAACGAGTTTAACATATTAGGTATCGTGATGGTGAAGTAACTCGGCGGATGATTGATGGAATAAATCCCGCAGTTGCTGCCCAGCAATATGACACGCCTTGTCTCCATGACACACCAATTGATGTTTTAAACACAAAGCCGAACTGGCCTCGCGCGTCATCGCGTGGACGTCGTGAGAAACGAAGATGATCGTTACCCTACGCTTATTAATCACCCGCAACAATTTATAAAAATCATCCCGCGATTGCGGGTCCAGGCCGTCCACTGGTTCGTCGAGAAACAAAATCTGTGGCTCCGCCGCCATCGCGCGCGCTAACAAAACTTTCTGTCTCTCGCCACCACTTAAACGACTGAGTGGTCGAGCCCGTAACTTAGTAATCTTCATCTCAGCCATCGCCTTATCGACAGCAGTCTCATCGATCTTTTTCCACCGGCCGAACCAGCCCAACTTAGCTGTCCGTCCTGCTCTCACCACCTCTTCGACTGTCGCCGGGAACTGGCTATCCAGCGTCCCTCCGCGTTGCGCCACATAACCAACCGTACCAAGCACTTTCAGCGATCCGCTAGTCGGTTTTTCAAGCCCGAGCAACAAGCGCAACAACGTCGTTTTACCCCCGCCATTCGGTCCAATCACGCCCACATAATCACCCTCCGGAATCGCGAAACTAAAATCATGCAGCACCTCTTCGCCGTTGCGGCTAAAGCTCAAATTCTTAGCTTCAATAATTGTCGACGCCTTCTTTACTCGCATAGCATGCCAATTCTCAAGTTCTGCAAATTACTCGTCATGACCGAAATGTAATCCTCGCCCGCCACCATCTCTTCCGTCGTCAAACCCTCGAGCGGATTAAAGACGAGTGTCTGTGCCCCAATCTCGTCCGCAATCGTCTGCGCTAACTTCGGACTCACCAAAGTTTCAAAGTAAATATACTTGATATCATCTTTCTTGGCCATCGCCGCAATCTCGGCTAATTTGCCAGCTGACGGCTCTTCCTCCGGCGACAATCCCGCCAGCGCCAGCATGTCGAAATTATACTCCGCACCCAAGTACGCAAACGCGGCATGACTAGTCACGACCGTCCTCTGACCACAAGTCTCGAGCCCCGCTTTATACTCATCAGCCAATGCTGCTAACTTGGTCACATAATCAGTAGTGTTTTTAACGTAAGCGGCTAAATTCTTTCGATCAGCCTGTGCTAGTACAACGCCTATCGCTTCGACTTCTTTGATAGCGAGTTCAGGATCTAGCCAAAAGTGCGGATCTAGTCCTTCATCTGAAGTCTTCAGATCGATATTCGAACTCATCTCTGCCACCAGCTTATTATTCGTTTTCAGGTCGACCGCCACTTTATCCGCCCAACTATCCAAGCCCGCACCATTGTAGAGGAATACATCCGCGTTATAAACATCATTAATCTGCTGCGGCGTCGGCTCGTAATCATGCGGCTCAGCACCAGCTGGCGTAATCGTCTCAACGTCGAC